>JBAWDI010000255.1:0-11951 GCA_049590695.1 Bryobacteraceae bacterium | reverse complement strand
CCGCGCCGATCGAAATTGTGGGCGATTCCTCGGGCTGGGTCACCGGGATGCGCTGCCAGAAGATGGAGCTGGGCGAACCCGATGCTTCCGGACGGCGGCGGCCGGTGCCGGTGGCGGGTTCGGAATTCGTGCTCGACGTGGATACCGTGATTTATGCCCTCGGAACCACCGCCAACCCCATCATCGCCCAGACCACGCCGGGCCTCGACGTCAACAAGTGGGGCTACATCGAAATCGACGAGCGCACCCGCATGACCTCCGTCGCGGGCGTGTTCGCGGGCGGCGACATCGTCACCGGCGCGGCCACCGTGATTCTGGCCATGGGCGCCGGCAAGCAGGCCGCGCGCGGCATGTTAGAGTACATGTCAGTCTCCCCCGCGGGGAGCGTTTGATATGCCATCCTTTTGTCCGAAGTGTCACGGAGTCTTGGAAGAAGACGAAATCTGCTGCGCGCAGGTGCGCTATACCTGGCGCTGCAAGAGCTGCTTCAAACTGACCACCGGGTTCGCCATTCCGTATGGCAAGTGCTTCATGTGCGGCGGCGAGCTGGAGGTGATTCCGGGACGCGACCTCGGCGATTCGATGCGTTTCCGCGCCATCCGCGACGCCGTGCAGTTCGAGCTCGATTCGTTCCACTTTTACAAGCTGGCGCGCGACAAGGCCCACACGCCCGAGCAGCGCGCGGTGCTCGAAGGGCTTTACGAAGCCGAGTTGGACCACCTCCACGAGCTCGAGGAGAAGTACCATGCGCACCTGGATCGAAGCGTGGTGGAACTTTCGGCGGACGAACAGAACCTGCTTTCCAACTGGCTCTTCCGCGGCATCCAGGTGACCGAAGATTCGGGGCTGGTGGAACTGTACCAGGCCGCGCTCGAAATGGAACGCCGCACGCGAGACCATTTCAAGAAGCTGGCGCGTGAGGTGCCGCCGGGACTCGAAGCCGATCTCTGCGCGGAGCTGGCGGCCGAGGAAGAGGAGCACGTCGCCATGCTGGAGATGGAGCTCGAGCAGCTCGCCTAGCGGTCTGCGGCGCAAATGATGCACCTTATCCAACGCGCCGTGGAGCAGGCGTTTCGCCTGCCATGCCGGTATTCCTGCCGGCATTGCCCGAAGAACGTCGGCACGGACGCCGACGTGGCAACCTAAAAGGTCGCTCCACGGATCGGGAGCGGATATGGCATATTTCTTACGCCGCACTACACAAGCATGCCTCCCCCTGTGTAGGGGCCGGGCATGCCCGGCCCCAGTCGCCGCGCCACTAGCCCCTAGCTAGCCTTCTTAGCTAAGATCGAAACATGCCACACTTTAATGTCCACCAGGCCAAGACGAACCTGTCGCGGCTGCTCGCGCTGGTCGAACGGGGTGAACAGGTGACCATCATGCGGGGCAGCGAGCCTGTTGCCGACCTGGTGCGGCACCGGCGGAAGACCGGAAGCCGGACTCTCGGCGCGCTGGCCGGGACCATCTCGCTGCCCGAGGGGTGGGACGCACCGATGACGAACGAGCAGGCGGACCGGTTCTTGGAAGGCAACGAGTGGTGACCTACCTGCTGGACACCGCCCCGTTCCTATGGGCCGTCGCCAGCCCGGAGAAGTTGAGCCCGGCTGTCCGCCGACCGATCGAAAGCCGCAAGCATCCACTGTTTGTGAGCGTGGCTTCCCATGATCCACAAGGACCCGTTCGATCGGCTGCTACTTGCGCAAGCGGCAAGTGAAGGCTGGGTTCTCGTCAGCAATGACGAGACCGTGCGCAAGTACCCGGTGGCGACGGTCTGGTAGCCTGCCTATTTCCCCGCCAACACGCTGCGCTTGCGTCCGAACGGGAAGTAGATGGCGAAACCGATCGCCAGCCACACAAAGAACCGCACCCACGTTTCCAGTGGCAGCGCCATCATCAGCACCAGGCAAAAGGCGATCGAGATCATCGGCAGCCAAGGCGAGCCCGGCACCCGGAAGCCGCGCTTGCGTTCCGGTTGTTTCTTGCGCAGCACAATCACCCCGACGGAAACCAAAATGAACGCGAACAGCGTCCCGATGTTGGCCAGGTCCGCGAACGTGCCGATGTCCAGAATGCCCGCCGGAATCCCCACCACCAGCCCGGCGATCCACGTGCTGATGTGCGGCGTCTTATAGACTGGGTGTACTTTGGAAAATGCTTTCGGCAGCAGACCGTCGCGGGACATCGCAAACCAGATGCGCGCCTGCCCGTATTGAAACACCAGCAGCGACGAGATCATCCCCAGAATGGCGCCGATGCTCACCCACCGGCGGATGCCGTTGTATCCCAGGGCCTTGAGCGCGTCGGCCACGGGCGCCTCCCCGGTCAGGCTTCTCCACGGAGCGATGCCCGTCAACACCAGCGCCACCGAGATGTACAGCACGGCGCAGATCACCAGCGTCATGATGATGCCGAAGGGCAGGTCGCGCTGCGGGTTCCGGCACTCCTCCGCGGCCGTCGAAACCGAATCGAAGCCGATGTAGGTGAAGAACACGATGGCCGAGCCGGTGAGCACGCCGGAAAACCCGTTGGGCAGGAAGGGATGCCAGTTGGCCGTGTTGACGGCCCGCGCCGCGCCCAGCACGAAGATCAGAATGGCGGCAACCTTGATGGCCACCATGACATTGTTGGTCTCGGCGCTCTCACGCACGCCGATCACCAGTATGTAGGTGAGGATCAGCAGGATGATCAGCGCCGGCAGGTTGAACCAGGCGCCCGTGAAGTGATCGCCCACAATGGGAGGCATGGAGAACTTGGCCGGCAGATGCCAACCGAAGAGGTTCTCCAGAACGTCTTGCAGATATCCGGAGAAGCCCGCCGCCACCGCCATGTTGGAAACGGCGTACTCCAGAATCAGGTCCCAGCCGATAATCCACGCGATCAGCTCGCCCAGCGTGGCATAAGCATAGGTATAGGCGCTGCCGGCAATGGGGATCATGGATGCCAGCTCGGCATAGCACAGCGCCGCGAAGCTGCACGCCAACGCCGTCAGCAGGAACGAGAGCGAAATGCCGGGTCCCGCGCCGGGCCGCCCGATGGTGGATAGCGCATGCGATCCGTGCAGCATCAGGTCCATGATGGGCGCGTGCAGGATGGACCTGTAGGTGAGCGTCTCTCCGGCGGCCGCCGTCCCGGTGAGGATGAAGATGCCGGAGCCGATCACCGCGCCGATGCCCAACGCCGTCAGGCTCCACGGTCCCAGCGTGCGCCGGAGCTTCTTCTCCGGATCTTCGGAGGCGGCGATCAGGGCATCGATGCTTTTCGTGCGGAACAGGCCCACTGCGCGCCGCCTCGCCGGTTACCGCTTGCGCTGGCCCTGCGCCTGATGGCGGATCTTCTTCTTCGACGCGCCGCGGGCCACGCCGGCCGCGCGTTTCGCCTTGGGCGCCGCCTTCTGGCGCGCCACGCGCTTGAGCTTCTTGCGTTCAGTGGTATCGGTGACGTTCTTCGTGTTCATTCAGTTTCTTTTCAGTCCTGCGTATTTTTCGACCAGTTTCTTCAGGCCGAAACGAGGGAAGTTAACAGTGATCTTAGCATCTTCGCCGTCGCCTTCGCGGCGCACCACCGTTCCGGGGCCGTATTTGGGATGTTCCACCGACATGCCGGCCCGCATGCCCCGGGGAGCGGGCGGAGGAGCCACCGTCAAAGGCCTGGCGGGCAGACCCACGGGGCGCGGCGGAACCGGCGGCGTTTTGAGGTCGGGCCGCGGCGGCGCGGCCGGCTGGCCCGGTTTGAAGGGCATTCCCCGATCGTTGAAGAACTGCGAGATGTTGTCGAGCGAATTGTAGGTCTTCCCCGTGAATGTGCCGCGCCGGGCCGATTGCCGCACGTCCACGCGCTCGGTAACGAGATCGACCTCGCCGGGCTCGTCCCGCGGGCCGAGGTCGTCCACCAAGTGCGCGGGCACCTCGCTCAGGAACCCGGAGGGCGAAGTCCGCTCCTGCTCTCCGCCGCCGAACCGCCGCCGGTACCGGGCCCACGTGAGGATCAGCCGCTTGCGCGCGCGCGTCATCCCGACGTAGCACAGCCGCCGCTCCTCCTCGAGCATATCCGGGGATTCCATCGACCGGATGTGCGGGAACAGGCCCATCTCCAGGCCGGAGAGGAAGACCACGGGAAACTCCAGCCCCTTGGCGTTGTGCAGGGTCATCAGGTTCACCGGCGAGTCCTCGTCGAAGGCGTCGGCTTCGGAGACCAGCGCGGCATGGTCCAGGAAATCCCCAATGGTTTCGCCGCGCTCGCCGGCCTCCACGGCGGCGTTCACCAGCTCGTCCAGGTTCTCCAGGCGCGACTCGGATTCCGGCGTCTTCTCGTGCTGCAGCATGAGGCGGTACCCGGTGCGTTCCAGGATGAACCTCAGCAGGTCCGGCAGCGGGGAAGAGCTGGCCACCAGGGAAAGTTCTTGAATCAGGTTGCGGAACGTCACCAGAGCGGACTGCGAACGGGTGGAGAGATGCTCATCGTCGATGACGCGCCCGATGGAATCCCACAGGTTCAGCCCGTGCTCGCGGCCATAGCGCTCGATCTGCTCCACGGTGGTGCGGCCGATGCCGCGCGCCGGCGTGTTGATGACGCGCAGCAGGCTCACGGAATCGGAGTTGGATGCCGCCAGCTTCAAATACGCCACCGTGTCTTTGATTTCCGCGCGCTGGTAGAAACTGAAGCCGCCCACGATGTTGTACTTGCGCCCATAGCGCCGCAGGGCCTCTTCGATCCGCCGCGACTGGGCATGCGTGCGGTAGAGGATCGCGACGCGATCGCCGGGATTCCCCGCCAGATGCTTTTCGGTGGTGTCGGCGATGAACAGCGCTTCGTTCTCGGCGTCGAAGGCGGCGTAGAGGCCCACGTGCTCGCCCTCGGCGCCTTCGGTCCAGAGTTTCTTCCCCTTGCGCGCCTTGTTGTTTTCCACCACCGCGCTGGCCGCCGCCAGGATGGTCTTCGTCGAACGGTAGTTCTGCTCCAGCCGGATGATGCGGGCCTTGGGAAAATCGCGTTCGAAATCGAGAATGTTGCGGATGTCGGCGCCGCGCCAGCTATAGATCGACTGGTCTTCGTCCCCCACCACGCACACGTTGCGGTGCTGTTGGGAAAGCAGGCGCATCAACTCGTACTGGGGCCGGTTGGTGTCCTGGTACTCGTCGATCATGAGATAGCTCAGGCGGCGGTTCCAGGCCTCGCGCGTGGCCTCGTCGTGACTGAGCAGGCGGACGGCTTCGAGCAGCAGGTCGTCGAAATCCAGCGCGTTGGCCGTGTGCAACGCCTTTTCATATTCCTCGAACACCTTGGCCAGCGTCTCGGTTTCCTGGTTGATGGCGCGCCGGTAGAAATCCTGCGGCGTCTCCTTCCGGTTCTTGGCGTGGCTGATCCTGGAGAGCGCCGCGCGGCACTGCATGAAATCTTTTTCGTCCAGGCCGAGACCGCGGTAGGTGGCCTTGACGATACCGAGCTGGTCCTCGTCGTCGTAGATGCTGAAGCGCCGGGTGAAACCGGGGCGAATGCGCACCAGCGGATCGCCGTCCCGCCGCAGCATCCGCACGCAGAAAGAGTGGAAAGTGGAGATGTTGGGCGTGGAATCGAGGTTCGCGTCTTCCAGCAGGGCGGAGACGCGCCCCCGCATTTCGTTGGCGGCCTTGTTGGTGAAGGTGACCGCCAGGACGGCGGACGGAGGCACGCGCCGCCCGGTGATAATATACGCGACGCGGTGGGTGATGACGCGAGTCTTGCCGCTGCCCGCGCCGGCCAGAATCAGAAGCGGCCCTTCCGTATGCATCACCGCTTCGCGCTGCTGCGCGTTCAGCCCTTTGAGAAAATCCATGAGTTGGGGACTCATTCGAGTTTAGCATGCGGCCGTGCCCCACCCGCGAAGAGGGGACGCATTTTGCCGCCCCCCCCAAAAAATGCGTTTTTTCCCGCCAGACTGGCCCCAGCCAGATGCTCGGCGGTGAAATGGTCTTTGTTTTCGGACATCCCGGTGTGATTCGCGTTAAAGTGTATTCGAAGACAAAATCGAGGAGTTCATCTCGCTCATGAAGCTCTCCAGCCATCGGACCGTATGGGCAGCGTGTTGGATCCTGGCGCCAGTTGCCGCCGCCCAATCCCTCATTGTGGAGACCAAGGTACTGGGCGCCGAACGCCTTGAACCTGAGGCGATCGTCCCGGTGTCCGGTCTGCCCAAAGGGCAGACGCTCGCGAAGAAGGATCTTGACGACGCAATGAAGCGGCTCGACGATACGGGGATGTTCACCTCCGTCAGTTACCGGTATGATCCGGCTGGAGAGGGAAAGGCCGGCTACGTACTGACGTGGCAGATCAGGGAAGCATCCCCAAAGCTGACGGTGCTTCTGGATATTCCCGGAATCGACGAACGGGAGTTCTGGAAAGAGACCAGTAGCACCAGCCTCATTCGCAGCCGCATTCCGGGGAGCGATGCGGCGACGGCTTACTGTGAACATGCCATCGAAACATTTCTTTTGAAGCGCTCCCGCCCGGAAAAGATAGCCTCGGAAATGATAGCCGATCTTACTAACAGGCGAATGATCGCGATGTTTCACCCGGCGAACCGTCCCACGGTCACCGCCATGCGATCCCTTGGCGACCACACCATAGCCGGTTTGGACAACGGGGAAATCCCCATAATCTTCCGGCTGGCGCATCCGCCAAAGGTTGGCGGGATACGGTTTCTTGGGAACCGCTTGATCGATGGAGCCACGCTGGAACGTATCGCGAGTCCGCTTATTTTGGGCCGGGATTACTCCGAGTACAATATCCGCAATATTCTGGAGTCGAACGTGCGTCCGCTCTATGACAGAAAGGCCCACCTAACGATGAAGTTCCCGACCGTCACCGTGGAGAAGTCGAGCGGAGGTTTGGGAGCGGTGGTCGCGTTGGTGTCGATTGACGAGGGGCCTGAATGGAAACTCGGGAAGGTCGAGTTGACTGAGGACGAGCTTCCCACCGGCGATAGGAACGGGGCCGCGGAACTTCGCCGTTCCGAGCCCGCGGATTGGGGACATTGGGGACAAGTGATCGAGTCCGTCCAGAAGTCCGAGCTTGCTCTGAAGCATAGAGGTTATCTCGACGCGAGGGCCATCCCGGTAGGTTCGTGCTGGAGCGGGAGCGAGATCGTGGATTTGGACATCGAAGTCCATAAGGGGCCGCTGTCTCTGTTTGGGACACTTCAACTGATCGGCCTGAGCCCCGCGGACCGGCAACAGGCGGCTGCGCAGTGGAAGCTGCGGAGCGGCGCACCGCTGGATGGCCTGTATTTGACCGACTATCTGCGCAAGGAGTCGCGGGCGTTGAAAGGGCGCGCGCGATTGGTGAGCCAGGAACTGCGCCCGCACCCAGATAGCAACGTCGTCGATGCGATCTTGACTTTCAAGTAGGCGGTCCGAACGTGGACCCTGGAAAGAAGCGGGATCTTCATGTCAAGATTCGCGTTAAAGTGTATTCGAAGACAGAATCGAGGTGCCCCAATGAAAGCTCTCATCACTAACTGCGTGGCTGGCGCCGCGCTGTTGGCCAGTATCGGCGCGGCGATAGCCCAGACGAACCCCGCGGAGAAGCGCATGCACGTCTGGTGGCGCGATCAGGCCCCCGGCGGACGGCCGTACCAGAAGGACGCCAAGAAGATGCCGTTGATTTCCGTCAAGGGCAACCACTTCGAAGATCCCGAAGGGAAGACCATTCTGTTCCGCGGCCTGGCGATCTCCGATCCCGACAAGCTCGAAATGCAGGGCCATTGGAACAAAGAACACTTCGTCAAAGTGAAGGAAATGGGCGCCCGGGTGGTCCGCATCCCGGTGCATCCGGTGGCGTGGCGCGAAAGGACTCCGGGGGAATATCTCAAACTGCTCGATCAGGCCGTGGAGTGGTCGACCGACCTCGACATGTATATCGACCTAGACTGGCACAGCATCGGCAACCTGACCACCGGCCTGTTCCAGGACCCCATGTACGAGACCTCCCAGCAGGAAACGTACAACTTCTGGCGAACCATGGCGCGGCACTACGCCGGCCACAACACCATCGCGTTCTTCGAACTCTTCAACGAGCCCACCACCTACCGCGAGCAGCTCGGGCCCATCGACTGGATGGTGTGGAAGAGGATGGTGGAAGAGCAGATCGCGATCATCCGGGCCTACAATCCCCAGGTCATTCCCCTGGTGGCGGGCTTCGATTGGGCGTACGATCTGACTCCCCTGCGCCTGGCGCCGATCAATGCCCCGGGCATCGGCTACGTGACCCACCCCTACGACAATAAACGGCCGCAGCCCTGGGAAGGGAAGTGGGAGGAAGATTTTGGTTTTGCCGCCGCCACCTATCCCGTAGTGGCCACGGAATTCGGCGGGTTCGCCGCACCCGGCGCCACCGCTCCCGCCGGCGCCACCGGACGCGTTCTGGACCGGTTCGCTTACGGGCCGCAGATCTTCGCGTACCTGGAGAAGAAGGGCATCAGTTGGATTGTCTGGTGTTTCGACCCGGAGTGGGGACCGACGTTGATTTCCGACTGGAACTACACCCTGTCGCCCTCCGGCCAGTTCGCCAAGGAAGCCATGAAGGGCCCGGTGAAGTGAGGAAGTGACCAAGGTTCGTCCCAAGCCGGCGGGCCGGTGGTGGCCTGACCTCTCGATCTGTCTGCTGCTGCTGGCGGCCACGCTAGCCGTTTACAGCCAGGTAAGGCACTACGAGTTCGTCAACTACGACGACCCGGAATACGTCGGTGAGAACATTCACGTACGCGCCGGCCTGACCGCCGATAGCCTGGTGTGGGCGTTGACGTCCTTCGATGCCGCCAACTGGTTTCCGCTGACGTGGATCACCCACATGGCCGATTACCAGTTCTTCGGCATGGAGAGCGGATGGCATCACCTGACCAACGTCTGGCTGCACGCGCTCAACGCCCTGCTGTTGTTCGCCGTCCTCAAACGGATGACCAGGGCGCGCTGGCCGAGCGCGCTGGTGGCGTTCCTGTTCGCCCTCCATCCCCTCCACGTGGAATCCGTCGCCTGGGTGGCGGAGCGCAAGGATGTTCTCAGCGCCTTCTTCTGGTTCCTCACGCTGTGGTGCTATGCGCGCTATGTGGAGCGGCCCGGCGTGGGCCGCTATCTGACGGTGCTGCTGACCTTCTCGCTCGGTCTGATGGCCAAGCCGATGATCGTCACCCTGCCCTTTGTGCTGCTGCTGCTGGACGTATGGCCCCTGCGGCGCGCCCCGTGGGCGAAGCCTCGGCTGCTGGAAAAACTGCCGCTGCTGGCCCTGGCGGCGGGCGCCTCGGTGCTCACCTTCCTGGCGCAGCGGTCTAGTGGCGCAGTCGCCCCTCTGGCTGGAACGCCCCTGGCGTTGCGCCTCGAAAACGCGCTGGTTTCCTACCTGGTGTATATCGGCGACATGCTCTGGCCGGCCGGTCTGGCGGTGCTCTACCCCCTTCCCCGCACATTGCCGGTCTTGGGAGTGGCGGCAGCCGGTCTGGCCCTGGCCGGCATCTCGCTGGTGGTGGCGCGCCAGTTGCGCGCGCGGCCGTACCTGGCCGTGGGATGGTGCTGGTATCTGGGGACGCTGGTGCCGGTGATCGGGCTGGTTCAGGTAGGTACGCAATCGCACGCCGACCGTTATACCTACGTGCCCATGATCGGCTTGACGATCATGCTGGCGTGGGGCGCGGCGGAACTCGTTCGACGGCGGCCGCGCGCCCGAAACGCGGTAATCGCCGTGGCAGTCGTAGCCTGCACGGCCTCGCTCGCCGTCACCTGGTTCCAAGTCCGATACTGGGCTTCCACCGAGACGCTGCTGGGCCATACATTGGAGGTCACCAGCGGCAACTTCATCATGCACCACAACCTGGCGGACTACTACTTGCAGCACGGGCGCAACGAAGAGGCCCGCCAGCAGGACGCCGAAGCGCTGCGCATCAATCCGATGTACATGGAGGCGCGCCTCAACCTGGCTCTGGCGCTCAGCCTGCTGGGTAGGCCTGGCGACGCCGAAGTGGAATACCGCCGAGCGCTGGAGCAGCAGCCGGAGGGGAAACAAATGGCCCTGGCGCATTCCGGCCTGGGCGCGGCCCTGGCGGCGCAGCATCGGACCACGGAGGCCCTGCCGGAACTCGAACTCGCCGTCCAGCTCAGACCAGAGTCCGCCGAGGGGCACTACAACCTGGGGACGGCGCTGGCCGAGCTGGGGCGCAATGGGGAAGCCGCATCCGAGCTGGCCATTGCCGTCCGCTTGGAACCCGGGGATGCCGAGGCGCACTACCGGCTGGCGGTCGCGTTGGCA
Organism: Bryobacteraceae bacterium; assembly: GCA_049590695.1. Lineage (GTDB taxonomy): Bacteria > Acidobacteriota > Terriglobia > Bryobacterales > Bryobacteraceae > Fen-178. Next base: position 1,679 of record JBAWDI010000255.1, on the reverse strand, counting down.
GCCCAAGACAAACGGAACGAAGCGGCCGACGAATTTGCCGTCGTGGCGCAACTGCGGCCCGACGATGCCGTCACCCAGTACAACCTGGCCATCGCGCTAGCCCGCGCGGGGCGCCTCGACGAAGCCATCGCGCATTTTTCCGAAGCCTTGCGACTCAAGCCCGACTTTGCGGCCGCGCGCCGGGATCTCGAAATCGCGGAGGGGCAATTACGGTGAGCCGAAATCGCGTGTTGGCGATGGCCGGGTTGTGCGCCGTCACGCTGCTGGCGTATTCCAACTCCTTCCAGGCCGGATTCTCGCTGGACAGCCGGGGCATCCTGCTCCAGGACCGTATCCATGCCGCCACAGCGGAGAACCTGCAACTCATTCTGGGGCACACCTACTGGTGGCCGTACGGCGAAAGCGGTCTCTACCGGCCGATCACGACACTCACTTACCTCTTCAATTACGCCGTCCTGGAAAATGGCGACCAGCCGGCGGGCTACCACGCGATCAATTTCCTGCTGCATGTCTCGAACGTTCTGCTGCTGTACCTTCTGGCACGGCGATGGTGGAAGACCGGCTGGAAGGCCTGGGCGGTAGCGGCTCTCTGGGCGGCCCATCCGGTCTTGACCGAATCTGTCACGAACATAGCCGGACGCGCCGACCTGCTGGCCGCGCTCGCCGTATTGAGCGGTTTGTGGATGTACTTGAAAAGCGCCGAAAGCCGGGGCGTACGGCGCTGGGCCTGGTTGGGCGGGCTCATGCTGGCCGCCATGTGCGGAGTGTTTTCCAAAGAGAATGCCGTGGTGCTGCCGGGCGTGATGGCGCTCTTTGAACTGAGCTGGTGGGATCGAAAACGCGGCCGCGCGCTGGCGCTGGGCTGTCTGGCGGTATTGCCGGCCCTGGCGGCGATGGCGTATCAGCGCGCGGTGGTGTTCTCGGAATTTCCGCCGGTGGAGATTCCGTTCCTCGACAATCCGCTGGCGGCGGCCGGGTTTTGGAGCGCCAAACTTACCGCCATCCGCCTGCTCGCCAAATACCTCGGGCTGCTGATCTGGCCGGCGCACCTCTCGTGGGACTATTCTTACGCCCAGATTCCCATGGCCACCGGCAGCCTGGCGGATTGGGCCGGCTGGATGGCCGTCGCCGCCGTAGGTGCGGCTGCGTTCCTGGCCTACCGCTTCGAGCGCACCGTCTTCTTCGCCATCGGTTTCGCGTTCGTAGTGTTTCTGCCGACTTCCAACCTGGTGCTGCCCATCGGGAGCATCTTCGCGGAGCGCTTCCTCTATCTGCCGGCGATCGCGTTGGCTATCTGCCTGGTGGCGGCCATGGACGGACTGGGGCGCAAGACCGGTTACGCGCGGTTGGCGCCGGTGGTGTTGGGTGTAATCGGCGTGACGCTGGCGGCGCGCACCTGGGTGCGGAACGCCGATTGGCGGGACAGCGTCACGGTGACCACCGCGGGCGTGGAAACCTCACCCAACAGTTACAAGACGCACGGCGCGCTGGCGTTGGCGCTGTTCGAGGCAGACCCCGGCCATGCCAATCTCGACCATGTGATCGCGGAGGCTGAGAAAGGCCTGGCGATTCTCGACGGCCTGCCGGACGATCGATTGAACTCCGACGCCTTCCTGCAAGCCGCCGACTACTACCGGGTTAAGGGGGTGTACCAAAGGGAACTGCAACTGCTGCTCCAC
>JBAWDI010000254.1:0-5930 GCA_049590695.1 Bryobacteraceae bacterium | reverse complement strand
GCGCCACCGCCCCCGCTGCCACCGACTCACGCTCCGCTACCCCCACCTGCCGCGCCGCCCGCGCAAGCTGGAGCCGGCGAGTTCACACAGTTCTTTCAGTCTCCGCTCTCGCAGGCGCGGGCATCTGAACCGGTTTTCCCGCCACCGCCGGCAGGCGCGCCGCAGAAACCGTCGCCACCGGCGGTGCCGCCATCGTCCACTCCGGGAGAGTTCACCCGGATCTTCGGAAGGGGGAACGCGCCCGCTGCTCCACCAGCCCCCCGCGCAGGAGGGAGCGCCACCCTGAGTTTTCGCGCGCGGCCCAAATTCACACCACCAGCCACCACGGCGCCCTCCGCCGGACCGGGGGAATATACGCAGATGTTCGGGGCTCAGCCGGTCCTGCAACCGCAGCGGCCAGCGCCCCCCGTAGCCCAGACCCCGGCTCCAGCGACCGCACCCGTAGTCGGCAAGAAAGTGCCCTGGCTCATGCTCGCGCTCATCGTCGCGGTGGTTGTGCTGCTTGCGATCGTTGCGATCATGGCCTTCGCTCCGAGGAAGTGAGATGCAAATCGGCGCCCTTCGAATCCCTCTTCCTCCGCCACGATAACCTGGATTGGTTGCGGGGGGATCTACCCCGCCACCCGCTCAATCGCTTCCGCCCCGCAGATCTCCTCCACCACCTTCCGGAATTCCCGGTCCGGGCGCACTTTGGCCGGCACGTCCAGCAGCACCGAAAAATCCCGCGGCGCTTCGAGGCGCAACCGTACCTGCGTCTCGCCCGGCTTGCGGCGGAATAGTTCCTCGAGCGCCTGCGCCTTGTCCGCGCTGCCGTTGCGGCCCAGCCACACGCGGATGGAAATCACCGCCGGCAGATCCACGCGGGCGTTGTCCAGTGCCACAATCTCCTGCACCGAAATCTTCGGCGGCCCGCTCTCTTCCGGCAGCGCCAGGCCGCGCACCATCACCGCCTGGTCTTCCACCACCAGCGGCGCCAGGCGCTCGAAGCTGGCCGCGAAGACCAGCGCTTCCACCGACCCGTTACGATCCTCAAGCGTCATCGCCGCCCACGGCTTGCCTTCGCGGTTGCGCTTGCGGGTGATACCCGTGAGCACGCCGCATAGCGCCACCTCCGCGCCCTTATTGAGGCCTTCCAGGTTGCCGCTGTCGTGGGTGGCCAACTCCGCCACCTTATCCGCGTAGCGGTCCAGCGGGTGGCCCGTCACCCAGAAGCCCAGCATTTCTTTCTCGCCGCCCAGCTTCTCTTTGTCGGTGAAATCGGGGACGTTGGGCAGGGGAACTGAGTGCGCTTCCGCGGCCATGGCTTCGCCGAAGAGCCCCGCTTGCCCGCTCTCGCGGTCGCGCCAGGCCCGCTGTCCCGCTTCCATGGCGCCTTCCACGGCCGCGAGTTTCTGCGCGCGCGTCCCTTCGAGCGAATCCATGGCGCCGGCGCGAATCAGGCTCTCGATCATGCGCCGGTTGATGGCGCCCAGGTCCACCTTCTCGCAGAACTGGTGCAGCGACAAGAAGCGCCCCACCTCCTGCCGCGCCTGGCCGATGGCCTCCACCGCCGATTGGCCCAGGTTCTTCACCGCTCCCAGCCCGAAGCGAATGCTCGGCCCGTCGGGCGTGAAGCTCCAATCCGAGTGGTTCACGTCCGGCGGCAGAATGGTGATCCCCATCTCGCGGCACTCGTTGATGTACTTCACCACCTTGGCCGTGTTCCCGGTTTCCGAGGTGAGCAGCGCCGCCATGAAGTCCACCGGGTAGTGCGCCTTCAGGTACCCCGTCACGAAGGCCAGGTAGGCATAGGCCGCCGAATGCGACTTATTGAACCCGTATCCCGCGAACTGCTCCATCAACTCGAAAATCTTTTCGACCTTCCTCTGCGGGAACCCGCGCTCCAGCGCGCCCTGGATGAAATGCTCGCGCTGCCGGGCCATCTCTTCCGCCTTCTTCTTGCCCATGGCGCGACGCAGCACGTCGGCCTCGCCCAGCGAATAGCCGGCCAGGCGGTTGGAGATCTGCATCACCTGCTCCTGGTACAGGATCACGCCGTAGGTTTCTTCCAGCAGTTCTTTCAATTCCGGAAGATCGTACTGCACCGCGCGCCGTCCCCATTTGCGCTCGATGAAATCGTCGATCATGCCGCCCTGAATCGGCCCCGGCCGGTAGAGGGCATTGAGCGCCGTCAGGTCTTCGATGCGGCTGGGCTGGTAGCGCCGCAGAATGTCGCGCATGCCGCTCGATTCGAACTGGAACACGCCGCTGGTGAATCCCTTGGCGAAAATCTCGTAGGTCGCCTGGTCGTCGAGCGGCAAATCCTCCGGCACCACTTCCACGCCGTGCCGCTTCTGAATGAGCCGCAGGGCGTCCTGGATCAGCGTGAGCGTGGTCAGCCCCAGAAAATCCATTTTGAGAAGCCCCAGCTTCTCGAGGCCGTTCATATCGAACTGCGTCACGATTTCGTCGCGGTTAGTCTTGTAGAGCGGCACCAGTTCCGTGAGCGGCCGCGGCGAGATCACCACCCCCGCGGCATGCACCGAGCAGTTGCGGGCGAGGCCTTCGAGGCGCAGCGCCACCTTCAGCACGTCGTCCACGCGCGGGTCTTTCCGGGCCGCCTCGCCGAATCCCGGCTCCATCTTCATGGCGTCCGGAAGCGAGATATTGAGGACGTTGGGCACCATCTTGGTGAGGCGCTCCACCTCCGCGTACGGCATCTCCAGCGCGCGGCCGACGTCCTTGATGGCCGCCCGCGCCCCCAGCGTGTTGAAGGTGATGATTTGCGCCACCTGTTCGCGGCCGTACTTTTCGGTGACGTATTGGATCACCTCGCCGCGCCGGTTCATGCAGAAATCGATGTCGATATCGGGCAGGTTCACGCGCTCGGGGTTCAGGAAGCGCTCAAACAGCAGCCCGTATTGCAGCGGATCGATATCGGTGATGGCCATGGCATAGCTCACCAGGCTACCCGCCGCCGACCCGCGCCCCGGCCCCACCGGAATCCCGCGGCTCCTGGCGTACCGGATGAAGTCCCAGACAATCAGAAAATATCCCGAGAACTTCATCTTCTCGATCATCTGAATTTCGCGATCGAGCCGCTCCGCGTACTCCGCCACGTGGTGCTTCAACGCCCCCTTGACCCGCATCGCCTCGAGGCGCGGGCGCCGCTTCTCGAATCCCATCCGCGCGACATATTCGAAATACGTGTCCGTGGAGTGGCCTTCCGGCACCTCGAATTTCGGGAAGGGCTCACCCACCTCCTCCAGGCTGACGTTGCAGCGCTCGGCGATCTCCCAGGTCCGGTCGAGCGCGTCTTCCAACTCGCCGAACAGCTCCATCATTTCCTCGCGCGACTTCAGATAGAACTCGGGAGCCCCCCAGCGCATGCGGGTCGGGTCGCTCATCCCCTTGCCGGTCTGGATGCACAACAGGATCTCGTGCGCGCGCGCGTCTTCCCGGCGCAGGTAGTGCGAGTCGTTGGTGGCCACCAGAGGCAGCCCCGTCTCTTGCGAAAGCCGGTTCATCTCCGGAATGAGCCGCCGGTCCTGGTCCAGGTGGTGGTCCTGAATTTCCAGGAAAAAGTTGTTGCGCCCGAACACGTCCGCGTAGGTGTGCGCCAGGCGCCGCGCGTCTTCGTACTTCTCCGCCAGCAGCGTCTCCGGGATGTGCCCGCGCAGGCATGCCGACATCGCGATGAGCCCTTTGGAGTGCTCCGCCAGCAGGTCCAGATCGATGCGCGGCTTGTAATAGAACCCCTCCAGGTACCCGGTCGAGACCAGCTTGATGAGGTTGCGGTACCCCTCCTGGTTCTCGCACAGCAGAATCATGTGGTTGTACCGGTCGGTATCCGACCGCGTCTTGCGCCCTTGTTGCGAAACGTACACCTCGCACCCGATCACGGGATGCACGCCCGCCGCCTTGGCCGCGTTATAGAACTTGACCGCGCCGAACAGGTTCCCGTGATCGGTCATGGCCACGGCCGGCATCTTCCGCTCGACGGTGGCCTTCATGAGCTGTTCGATATCGCAGGCCCCATCCAGCAGGGAGTAATCGGTATGGCAATGCAGGTGGACAAACGGCATGGGTACACCGCCATCTTAACAGGCGGGTGTGGGCGGTAGCCGACACATCACCGGCGCGCCCCCTGGCGGCAATGCCACAAAATCCGCGGCCATTCTCTAGCCGCGCGTGCCGGAACTACTTGCCAAGAGGGTATCGTGCGGCGAATCGGGAAGCGTCGTAGACGGTATCGCTCGTCCCAACACATGTCCGACTGCTATACTGCCAGCAGGAAGTCGGGAATCCTGACTTCCAGGACTTAAGCAGCAGACCTTATGAACGCCACAGGCAAGATCCAAAACAAGGGCCAAGTGACCATCCCGACCGCGGTGCGGCGGCAGGCCGGCCTCAACAAGGGCGACTTGGTGAACTTCGCGTTCCAACGCGGCAAGATCGTCATGACCCCGAAACTGGTGATCGACGGCTCCAGGTTCCCCACCGCGGACGACGAATACACTCCGGCGCAGCGCCGGATCATCGATGCCAGCCTGGCCAGGGCCGATGCCGACATCAAGGCCGGCCGCGTCTCCAAGGCCTTTTCGGACCACGCCGAGTTTATCGCCGCCCTGCACAAGGAAGCCGCCAAGCTTTCGGCCACGAAGGCAAAACGCCAGGGCAGATGAAGCTCCGCTGGACTTCCCACTTCGCGCGGGCCTACGCCAAAGCGCCCGAGGATATCCAAGCGGCGTTTGGCAAGCAGTCGCTGCTCCTGCTCCAGGACTTCCGGCACCCTTCCCTCCGCGCAAAGAAGTATGACGAAGGCAGGGGCCGGTGGCAGGCGCGCGTGACGAAAGACTGGCGTTTGTACTTCCTCATCGAAGACGACACCTACATCTTGCAGGACATTACCCGGCATCCGAAATAGCGGCACCGAAGGGCCTTTCAGTTATGGCATAGTGATCAAGGGACGCGAAATGACGCAGGTGTAAGGGACGTTAGACTGTATGGCTGATCCGGCTTCGATTACGATTTCTGTACTGGCGCTTGCCGTCTCGTCGGTAACCGCCTGGCTCACTCTTTTCCGCCGTGGCACCGTCAAGATGACACAGCCGACCGTTATATTTTTTGGCCCGGACACGCCCCGATCACGCGACGAGGCTGCCTTACCGAAAGTCTTCCTCCGCACCCTCCTCTTCTCAACCTCCAAGCGGGGGCGCGTCATAGAGAGTATGCATGTGGCACTTTCGCGAAACGAGACACACCAGAATTTCAACATCTGGGTCTATGGCGATGAGAAACTTGTCCGGGGTAGCGGACTATTCGTGGGCGAAACTGGCGTGGCTGCGAACCACCACTTCCTTATTCCGAGGGACGGAAGCGATTTTCGTTTCTCTGAGGGGCGCTACCGGCTGGAGGTGTTCGGCCATTTCCTGGGCGATAGGGCGAAGACACGGCTTTTTTCGCAAACGTTGGAGATCTCGCCGGAGGCCGGAGCCGCACTCGCTAAACCGGGTGCAGGCTTGTATTTCGATTGGGGTCCGGATTCATCCCGTTATCTGCCGCATGTGGAGATGCGCCCCCCTTCCCATGATCCAGAGGAGTTTCTCAGGGTGTTGGATGGGCTGCGTCCATAGAGAGCACAGCCCGAAGGCACCACGCTGACTTGCGGCCGTTTGCCAGTTCCAACGCCGCTGCCGCTGCCTCCCGCATGTGGCGCAACCGGATGGCTTCAGGGTTCGGCATAGACGGGCACGGCGGTCCCCAGGACGTCGTCGCGGAAATAGCGGCTGAGGTCCATGGGAGTCCGCAGATCGATCCTCCTTCCGCTGAGAATCCGGCTCAATTCGGCTTCCATCTCCGCCAGCCGAAAGAAGCCGACTCGCTCGGTTGGCTGGAATTCCACGAGGATGTCGATATCGCTCGAATCGGAGAAGCGACTCGTCAGGATG
>JBAWDI010000253.1:0-1768 GCA_049590695.1 Bryobacteraceae bacterium | reverse complement strand
CATGAACTCCGAACCCAGGCGCTCAAACGGGATCACCGTAATGGCCATCGCCAATAGAGCAACTCCCAACAGGAGGTACTTGAAGCGCAGCGCGAATTCCAGGATCGGGTGATACAACCTGACCAGGAAGCGGTTCAGCGGGTTGCGATGTTCCGGGAGTATTTTGCCGCGGATGAAATATCCCATGAGAACCGGAACCAGCGTGATGGAAAGCAGCGCGGCGGCAGCCATGGAATACGATTTGGTGAACGCCAGCGGCTTGAACAGCCGCCCTTCCTGCGCCTCCAGCGTGAACACCGGCACGAAGGATACGGTGATCACCAGGAGGGAATAGAACAACGCCGGGCCCACTTCGGTTGCCGCGGCGGAGATTAGCTCCCAATGCGGTGTTTTGCCGCCATCGCGCTCGATGTGCTTGTGGGCGTTCTCGATCATGATGATCGCCGCGTCCACCATGGCGCCGATGGCGATGGCGATTCCGCCCAGCGACATGATGTTGGCGTTGATGCCCTGTTGGTACATGATAATGAACGCCATCAGAACCGCTACCGGAAGAGTGATGATGGCGACCAACGCACTGCGGAAATGGAACAGAAAGATGATGCAGACGATCGCCACGACACTGCTCTCTTCGAGCAGCTTTCCACGCAGCGTTTCAACCGCGCGATCAATCAGTACCGAGCGGTCGTAAACCACCTGGGCCTGCACCCCCTCGGGCAGCCCCTTCTTCAACTGGGCCAGCTTCGCCTTTACGTCCTGGATCACCTGCCGGGCATTCGCGCCGGAGCGAACCACCACGATGCCGCCCACGGTCTCGCCCTGGCCATCCAGCTCCGCCAACCCGCGGCGCATCTCCGGTCCGTATTGCACGGTGGCGATGTCCTTCAACAGGATCGGTGTGCCGTTGGGGTCTACACCCACGGCCGTCTTGTCGAGGTCGTTGAGGGACTTGATATAGCCCAAGCCACGGATCATGAACTCCTTTTCCGAGACCTCCAGCAGTCGCCCCCCTACATCGTTGTTGCTGCGCTGGATTGCCGTCCGGATTTTGGAGATGGGGATGTTGTAGCCGCGCAGCTTGTTCGGATCCACCGTGACCTGATACTGCTTGACGAATCCTCCGATCGATGCCACCTCGGAAACCCCGGGGACGCCGGTCAACCCGTATTTGAGGTACCAATCTTGAATCGAGCGCAATTGGCTGAGGTCGTGGCGATCGGACTTCAGCGCGTACATGAAGGCCCAGCCAACCCCGGTGGCATCCGGCCCGAGCGTCGGCGTCACGCCTTTCGGCAGCCGCCCGGAGACGTAGTTGAGGGATTCGAGAACCCGGCTGCGGGCCCAATACATATCGGTGCCATCGTCGAAAATGATGTAAACGAACGAAAACCCGAAGAACGAGTAGCCGCGCACCACCTTGGCGTACGGGACCGAGAGCATCTGGGTAGTGAGCGGATACGTGACTTGGTCCTCCACGATCTGCGGCGCCTGTCCCGGATATTCGGTGTAGACGATCACCTGCACGTCGGAAAGATCCGGGATGGCGTCGAGCGGCGTGTGCAGAACGGAATAGAGGCCGGCGGCGATCAGGAACACCGTGCTCAGCAGGACCAGAAACTTGTTGTGGATGGACCACTGAATGATTCGCGCAAACATCGGCTGTTCCTAATGTTGGTGCTCCGGCATCTTCATCGAGCCCTCCGCGGGGTTCGCCGGCATGCGCTTCGGCCTGGCCGCCGCCGGCCGGACGGCGAGCATGGTCTGAATG
>JBAWDI010000252.1:0-3214 GCA_049590695.1 Bryobacteraceae bacterium | reverse complement strand
ACCTTGGCCGTGCGCTGGCCGCGTGAATCGCTCTCCCGCGAAATGCTCTGCGTGTTGATATCCACTACCTGGCCGTTAACCTTAACCGACATCAAGTCAAGCGTCAGCTCCGCGGTGCCGGTCAGTTTGCCGGATTGCTGGGAATCCACCAGCTTGACCACCACGTCCGCTCCGCGCGGGATGACGGTCTCGCCCCCCATCGTGACCGGTTGGTCCATGCTGGCGGCGAAGGTCTGCCCCACGCGGTTGACTTCCGAATCCACGCCGTCGATCATCCGCACCACCAGGTTCGTGCCCGCCGGAAGCTCAACCAATGCGTGTGGCACGGGCGGTGTGGCCTGCGCCGGCGCAGCGTCATCATCGGGCCGCAAAATAGTGGGCTGCGAATCGGGCTGCGCACGCCGAAGCCGCGGCCTTTCGTCGGACGATGCATCGCGCGCGGGCGCGGGCGCGTAATCGCCGAACTCAATGCGGACCACATCCACCACGTCCAGGGTCTCGACCCGGTCTCCGGTATCCACCCTCAACTGCCGGGCCGTACCGCCCAGATAGGTGCCATGAATCACCCGGCCGCTCCTGAGCGTCACGGTATCCGCAAAACCGGCCGTTGCAAGGACCAACGCGATGGCGAGATGTATCAGACGCATAACTCTCTCCCAATTGTACGACGCGCGACCGCGGGAAGAGGTTTACAGCTTGCCGCGGACGGCTTCCACAACCGCCTTCCCACGCTCTAAGGCCGCCCGGTATACTTCCTTGCGTTGCGCGCGCGTGTACGGAGCGCCGGCGTGGTAGTAATGCTCGAGGCCCTTGCCGATCGCGAAGGTTCCGGCGTAGGCGATGGCGCCTTTGGGAATGATGCCGCCGCCGAACGGAATCTTGCCCGCCAGCTCGCGCGCCAGGGCGCGCCACCCGAAGGCGCCGGCCACAATCGAGAGAATCTCGGCGGCCCGCTCGGAATACCCCACTTCCTTGCCGCACGCCGCCGCAATCAGAAACGCCATGCGCACTTGGTTGGCCGTCAGGAATGCCGTGTCGGAGGCGAATTCGCCGAATGCCCAGGGGAGTTCGGCGAGGCTCGGAACCAGGTCGGGCAGCGCCGTGGCCACGGCGAACACGGCGTTCTCCCGCGACACCGCGTGGATGATGCGCTCCACCACCGGCTCCCGAAATGGCGCAAACTGGCGTGCCAGCGCCAGCTCCAGATGGTCGTGGTCGCGCAGGATTTCCGCGATGGTGGCCGCGGGGTCGTCGAATCTGAAAACGTAAGCGTCCCGCGGGCAGGGGATTCCCTGCTGGTACAAGACCAGGTCGACCTTGTCAGGCACCCCCGGGTCGCCGGCGCGATACACGTGATCCAGGGCCGGCCCCAGGAAATCTTCCATGGCGGCGTACCCGGCGCCATCGAAGGCCACCAGCCCGATGCGAACCGGCTGCCGCGCGCGGCGGTGGACTTCATCGGGATTCAACATTCCAACAGCGGAGCGCGCCTGCTTAATGGCTTTCAACATGACGGATCACCGGCGCCGCGTCTCAGGCCAACAATTCCTGAGCGCGCATCACCCGGTCGCGCACCTGCACGCCGTGGGGACAGTCGACCGAGCAGGAGCCGCAGTCGCCGCACCGGATGGCACGGACCTGCTCCGGCAGCTCCAGGAACTTCTCCCGAGCCAAACCGAATTGCCCGTAGCCCTCCACGTAGGTCAGGAAGCGCAGCATGTCGGGCACCGGAACGCCCTTGTCGCACACGCCGCCGCACGCTCCGCACATGCGGCAGTACATGGGGCTGATGTAAGCCAGCAACTGGTTCAGGAGCTTATCGTCTTTCTCCGTGTACGGCTCCGCCATGGCGCGCAGGTTCTCGTCGAGCTGTTCGTGATCGGTCATGCACACGATGGCCGTATCCAGGGACTGGTTCTTGAGAGCCCACTTGATGGCCGCTAATGGCCCGCCCTCGGTGCTGAAGGTTTTCTTCACCGCGTTCTGCTCCGCCCCATAGAGCCGGTCGCCGCGCGAGACCCGGCTCAGCCCGCCCGCCAGGGTCTTCATGGCCACGATTCCCATGCCGGCCTTTCGCGCCGTCTGGATGGCCGCGGTCATGTCCGCAATCCGCGGCGGTTCATTGTCGAGGGCCACGTTCCGCATGGCGAAGTTGTAGGTGGTGAGAACCACGTCGGTCTGCCCCTTCTTGACCAGGAACGCCAGCATTTTATCCATGTTGTAGTGCGTGCTGACGCCGGCGAACCGGATCTTCCCGGCCTTCTTGGCGCTTTGCTGGGCTTCGAACAGCTCGTCGGGCACCTCGGCCGGCGTGCTCCGGTTGTGCAGGTACCAGATGTCGAGGTAGTCGGTGCCCAGTTCTTTCAGGCTGGTATCCAGATCGGCCAGAACTTCCTTCGGAGTCTTGCCAATCGACTTGCTGGAGATGACCAACTGCTGTCGCTTGCCCTTGATTGCCCCACCCAACATGCGCTCGTTGTTTCCCGACTGGTACCCGCGGGCTGAGTCGAAGTGGATGATGCCGAGGTCGGCCGCCCTCGCGATCACGGACGGATCGGACGCGGTCATGCACCCGAAAGACAGCGACGTGACCTTCAGACCGGTCTTTCCCAGGGTCCGATAAGTGAGTTTCACCTTCTCGGGTGCTTTCTGTGCAGAGGCTTGCGCAGGCAGCGGAGTGGCGGTGGGCTTCGCCAGTCCGGCGGCGGGCAGAGCCAGCCCGGCAGCCAGAAAATTGCGACGCGACGACTCGGAATTCATCGAGACTCCTTCCTTCCACCAGCGATTATAGCGTCCAACGGCCCCCATTGGAGCCGCTGGTCCCATTATTCGCCGAAGCGGCAGGCGGCAGGGGATGACTCGGGCATCACAACGCGCCGCCACGCGCGACTTCCAGACGTGCGGCGCCGGTGAAAGGGCAAGCCGGGGACCTGCCCCACTGCCTTAGACCCTCACTGACAGCGAAATCCGCTCGAGCGTGTTCCGGGCGGCGGCCAGGGTGATTGAGAGCTTTTCCTGGCCGGCGATGTCCAGGGGCATCGCGGCCAGGCGCTCCAGGCCGGCCAGGGCGGAGCGCAAGGAACGCTCGGCTCTGGCAAAGGTCCGCTCGGGGGTGTCGGGTTCGGAGTCGGGGGTGCTGGTCAGGATCTCGATGGCTTGCGCCAGCATGTGGGCGTTTTCGGGGACGATCTCGATGGGTTCACCGGCGTAGGAG
>JBAWDI010000251.1:0-3678 GCA_049590695.1 Bryobacteraceae bacterium | reverse complement strand
CTTACGGCCCGAGGCGCGGCGTCTGCTCGATTCGGGCCTCCCGGTGGCCGCTTCTGCCAGGAGGCCCTTCCATTGGGCTATCGAGTTCCCCGAAATCCTGGTGGACGGCGACGGCTTCGACGCCGTGATCGGCAACCCGCCGTTCATGGGCGGAAAGAGGATTACGGGCGCGCTGGGGACGTCCTACCGCGACTACCTGGTCGGCTATATCGCCGGTGGGCAACGCGGTCATGCGGACATCTGCGCCTATTTCTTCCTGCGGGCTTGGGGGTTGTTGCGCCGGACCGGCCAATGCGCGCTGCTGGCGACCAACACGATCGCGCAGGGCGATACGCGGGAGGTCGGACTGGATCGTCTGGCGGCGCAAGGTGCGGTCATTCCGCGCGCGGTTGCCAGCCGCAAGTGGCCTGGCCAGGCGAACCTGGAGGTGGCCGAGGTCTGGTTGCGGAAGGGCGAGTGGGCGGGGCCGTTCATGCTGGAGGACAAGCCGGTCGCGGGCATCACACCGCAGTTAACGCCGCCGGGTGGAATCAGTGGCGCGCCCTTCCGGCTGAAGGCGAACGAGGGCAAGTCGTTCATTGGGTCGTATGTACTTGGCATGGGGTTTGTCCTGACGCCGGAGGAGGCCGAGCGCCTGAAAGCCAAGGATCCGCGAAACGCAGACGTGGTTTTCCCATACCTGAACGGCGAGGACTTGAACTCTCGTCCGGATCAGTCCCCAAGTCGATGGGTGATCAACTTTCGGAATTGGCCGCTACGGCGCGAGGTGGCAAGGCAGTGGAAGGACTTGGACGAGGGGGAACAACAAGACATGCTGCGCTCCGGCGCGGTCACCTTCGACTACCCAGAACCCGTTGCAGCGGACTACCCCGACTGCCTAAAGATCATCGAGGACCGGGTCAAGCCGGAGCGCACACGGCTGGATACAAACGGACGATTCTCGCTGCGTTACCCCCTCTACCTCCGCTGGTGGCAATATGCGGACAAGAGGCCGGAACTTTACGCCACCATAGCTGGCATGCCTCGATTTATGGTCCGCGCGCGGGTTACCAGCTACAATTGCATCGCTTTCGCGAATGCCGGCTGGATCTGCTCTGAGCAGACAGTAGCGTTCTCCTCGGCGAACTGCGGAACCTTGGCGTTGCTTCAGTCCACAATGCACTCCGACTGGTTCGCCCGTTTTGGCTCTACGCTGGAAACACGATTGCGGTATACCCCCTCTGACTGTTTCGAGACCTTCCCCTTACCGGCCTCGCTTGACAGGCTGGAAGACATCGGTCGCCGCTACTATGCGCACCGCCAGCGCATCATGCAGTTTAGCGGCAAGGGCCTGACCGCTGCCTACAACCGCTTCCACGACCGGCACGAAACCGCGGATGACATCGAGCAACTTCGTGATCTCCACATGGAAATGGACCGCGCCGTCGCCCTCGCCTACTGCTGGGACGACCTCGACCTCGGCCACGGCTTCCACCAGACCCGCCAGGGCGAGCGCTTCACCATCTCCGACGCGGCACGTCGTACCATCCTCGACCGCCTGCTTCAGCTCAACCACGAGCGCCACGCCGCCGAAGTCGCCGCCGGCCTGTTCGACGAGAAGAAACCGAAATCCCGGCGTTCCCGGAAGGGAAGGGAGAAGGACGCCCCCGCCAATGGATCGTTATTCTGATCGCCGTTCGCGACGCTTCCGCCTCGCCGGAGGCGCAATAGGGCCGGCTCTTTCAACCGGCTCGAGCAACGCGACCGGGACTCGCCGGAATTGCGCGGTAGCGGCGAGGCTCTGGTCAAAAGTGGCGACGTGCGCGCCGGTCGCCTCTGCGAATCCGACCAGGTAGCAGTCGGCTATCGCCTTCATCGCCGGTTGCAGGGCAAAAGGCGTCGTAGCCAGCCGGAATAGGGTCTCGGCGCCGCGTGGCACCCAGGCCGGTAAGGTGCTTAACCGCTTTGGGGAAGCCGGTTCCCAACAAGGGGCTAAACTTCCGTGAGGAAATTGCCGTATAGTGATATTGGAGGACCTCAAGATGAGGTTCCGTTCCAATTCGCAGTGGCTTCTCGCTGCCAGCGTGGCGCCCGCGCCATTTTGCTACACTTCTAAGACGATCCGATGCTCAAGCAAATCATCGAGGCTACGCGCCTGAGCCCTGAGTTCTGCGCCAGCCTGCTCCGCGTTCCGGCGGAACATTTCAGGGAGTGGATGGACGGCAAACGCCCCCTGCCGCAATTCGTCATTCCCGAACTTTCGACGATTTTGGGCGTTGGCGAAAAGACTCTCCTGTCCCGGGCGCCAATTCGGGGAACCGAGGCGCTGGCTCCAGCGATATGGTTTAAACTCCGGGCGGACAACCTCACGGATGCCGATAGGGAATTTGTCGCGCTAGTCCGCCGGCTTGGCTTCTTCATGGGGCAGTTGGATACGATCCGTGACTTGCGCAGTGCTTCGAGTTGGCGCGCCGTGGCCCAGACGGTCCTGGGGCAGATCGATCGCGCCGCACCGCCGGCTGTGCAGGGTCGTGACGCTGCTAGCGTTTTCCGCGCGGCGGCAAATTTCAGCCACGGGCAGACAGGTATTGGGGAGTTGATTCGCCCACGCCTGCGGCAGATCGGCTTGGTCGTTATCGAAAGCCCGATTCCAAAGTCGACATTAGAAGGGTGCTCGTTCACCATTGGCCGTGACGAAGGCCTCAGGCCATGCATTTTTGCGAACACCTTCAAGTCAACTTGGTTCCGTCGTAACGAGGTCCTTCTTCATGAGGTTTGCCACGTAATCTTCGATTTGGAGAATGACCCGGTTCCCATGGATTTCAGAGATCGGGCGGAGGATGTATCTGGCTTGTCGGAGGCCCGCGCGCGCGCCTTTGCGCAGGAGGCGCTTGTCCCGAGGTCCGTTCTCGTTCACTATGCCAATCAGCTCGGCATCAAGTGGTCGGCCCTGGCGCCTCAGCAACTCACCGAGCTGATTGCCCAGGCTCACGTCGAGCAGAAGACATTGCTGCGCGCGGCATACGAGGCCGACTTGATTTCGGAGGAGATGCTTTCTCAGTACTCAGGCTACAACTGCGGAACTCTTTTGAGCGATTTCAGTTCCCACGCTCTGCCCACCCGTGAGTACTTGCGCACGCAGGCCAGCGAGTCGCCAAAATGGATCGCTGAAAACCGCAACACAACAGTCGGTACTCGGACGCTGAGACTACCTGCCGGTTATGTCCAGCAGGTGATCGAGACAGCGAATGCTGGTGACATCAGTTCTGCAAAAGCGGCTGAGCTGGTGATGATGGACCGGTATGCTTTCGCTGAGAGGTTTGGCGAGATGCTGACCGAACCACTTGGCATGTGAGCCCCTCTTCTTCGGCATCCGTCAATCCGAGGCTGATCGTCATCGACAGCTCCGTGCTGGTGCAAGTCATTGCTACGGACCAAATGGGTGTGTTGCGGCTGCTGCGCTCGGATTACGGAGTTCAGCCGGCAATCGTGCAAGCGGTCGAATCCGAAGTCTCCTACCTTCTGAATAATGTTGCCAGGTTCCGTGGCCGGCAGGAGCAACTGAGGAAGGCGCTGGGGAATAACACGCTGGCCATCGTCGACCGGGGCTTCTTGGCGACGATTCTCGACAGCGGCGTTGATGCATGGCTTCGGCAAATGGAGGCCGAGGGCGAGCGGCTCTATCTGGCAGTCGATCGT
>JBAWDI010000250.1:0-6054 GCA_049590695.1 Bryobacteraceae bacterium | reverse complement strand
CTTTCTTCTCTCCCGCTCGGGGCCGGTCGCCCGTAACGGCCTTTCCCTCGCCCGCAACGACTCCCGCTTGCGCGAAACCCATTCCGGGGTCAAAGGTCCCGACCTACTACTCCGCTCCCTGCTACCTGCTTCCCCTGCCCGTTCGGCCCTTCCGCTCCGCTACCCGAACCGGTTCGCCCCAGTCCTGGCCGCCTCATAGCTTTGGGCCCGTTGCAGCTTCCACAAGCAGCCCGGCTGGCTGCGCCTCCTGCCTCCACTCCCCTCTGGGATTGTTACCTCCCTCGGGATCAAAGCGTTCAGCAGAATTTGCCGCCTGCCAAGCCCGCCTTCCGAATCCGCCCGATTTCCTCTCGCTCCCCGCAGCCCGCCTTCTATCGCTAGATTTCTTGGCTGCGGATCACCGTTCCTGGTCCGCTACGTTTCCGGAGGCTTGCTGTTCCTCAAACCTCTTGGAACCTCTCTCACTATGCCCCCACAACGGTTTTTGGTCAAGCCCCTTTTGTGATTCCTGGCCCCTTTTTCCTCAGTATTTATTTCCTTTGTTTCGAGTTGGTTACAGTGAAGTCAAGGTGGATCGTCTGTGAATAAATCGAAACCCGACACTTCTGTTTTTGCGATACTGGACCTGCTGTGCGAAGACTCGTGATCCGCCCCGGCGCCATCGGCGATTTCATCGTTTCGCTGCCGGCGCTGGAGTGCCTGCGAAGCGAATACCTGGAGGTTTGGGCGGCCTCGCCGAATGTCCCGCTGGTGCGATTCGCGGATCGCGCGCGCGGGATCGCATCCACGTCGCTCGATCTGCTGGGCGTGACGGAGCCGCCCGCGCGCCTGCTGGAAGACCTGCGCGGATTCGACTCAATCGTGTCCTGGTACGGCGCGAACCGGAGCGAGTTTCGCGAGGTGGTCCGCGCGCTTCAGCTTCCGTTCACGTTTCTTCCGGCGATTCCGCCGGAGGGTTCGGGGATGCACGCCTCGGATTTCTACCTGCGGCAAGTGCGCGCGATGGCGAATGGCGCGAGCGATGGCATTCCGCGCATCCGCTGCGATGTCGAGCGCGAGGACTTCGCCGCGATCCATCCGTTCTCCGGCAGCCCAAAGAAGAACTGGCCGCTCGAAAACTTCCGCGAACTGGCGCGCACGCTGGAGCGGACCATGCCGGTGCGCTGGTGTTCGGGGCCGGACGATCCGCCGCTCGAAGGCGCGGTGCGCATCGACGATCTGTACGACCTGGCGTGCTGGCTGACGCGGGCGCGATTGTATATCGGAAACGATTCGGGCATCACGCACCTGGCCGCCGCCGTGGGAACGCCGGTGCTGGCGCTCTACGGCCCGGCCTCGGACCTGGCGGTGTGGGCGCCGCGCGGGGAGCACGTACGGGTGGGGCGGTGGTAATCAACCGGCCCGCTTCAAGCCCTTGCGAATGGCTTGTTTGAACCGGGCGCGCGGGAAGCTCACCGGCTTTGATAGAGATAGATAACTTTGACCAAACTCGAACGATAAATGGGTTTCGATCGCTTTTCAGTGGTGATCAGTTCCGCAGCGCCACCGACGTGTGCGGCTGCCAGGTGGAGGGCGTCCATGGCTCCCAGCCCGTGCCTTTCAGCCTCTGCGCGCGCGACCTCGTCGATTCGTTCGAGATTGCGCACCCATTTGGCATCACGGAAGAATCTGTCATAGAAAGCCGTTTCCACTCGTCGCTTGTGAAAAGTAGCTTTGGGCCCCACTTCGAGATAGAGGAACGAACTGGTAACGAACCTACGCTCGGAGTCCGCCAGAATCTCCAAGGCACGTTCCCGATCCGCGTCTTCGCCCCTGGCCCCCGCTATCAGAACTCCGGCGTCAAGGAATGTCCAGAGAGCCACGCTCTACCGGGCCCCACGCCGTTCGGCGACTTCGCGCTCGATCTCACGGCGACTCAGAGGCTTCAGGCCCGACGCGGCGATCCGGTCGCTGATCTTTCGCATGTCCCGGCCCAGCTTTGAGACGGCCGGCTTGGGTGGCCGCCCGTTTCGTTTCACTTTAGAACTCTCGCTTGTCCGCGCCATGACTCAATTGTAACGAGGGTCCGACACACCCGCCGATAATAATCATCAGGCGCTCAGAAGTTTCCGCTCCGGCGATCTGCTCTCTCGCGCTCGAGTTCCCGGCGGGTAAGCGGCCTTTCGCCCGATGCGGCGATCTTGTCGCTAAGCCGTCGGAGATCCCTGCCGAGTTTTGATATAACCGGCTTCGCCTTGTGGCCGTTCTTCGGGGCGGCTGCCTTGTCAGTGGCTCTGACCATGACTTCATTCTAAACCGCAACGCTCAGGGCAGGGCATGGCCCCGCCCCACCATGGGGCTAACATGGTACGGAGGGAGTGAAACACGTGCGGAGTGCGCTGATTCTCGTTTTTGCGTGCGCGGCGGTTGCGGCTGACAATTCCGCGCTGGTGGACCGCGTGGGGACTACCGGGTTCGTACAACTCGAAGCGGAGAGCTTCAAGAACCTCTCGCTCAAAGAGCAGACGCTGGCCTACTGGCTGAGCCAGGCATCCATTGCTATCGATCCCATCAACTACGATCAGAACTCGATCTGGGGCCTGCGGCAAAAGCGGCTGCTGGAAGCGATCATCACTCACACGGCGCCGGCGAACCCCAAGATCGTCTCCTTCACCAAGCTGTTCTGGGCCAACCGCGGCAACCATAACGAAATGACGGCGCAGAAGTTTCTGCCGGAGTTTTCGTTCGAGGAATTGAAGACGGCGGCGGCAGCGGCGCTCCACAGCGGCGGATTCAAGCGCATGTCCCAGGAGGAACTGGATCGCGAACTGGAAGCGCTCCGGCCATCGCTGTTCGACGCCGATTTCGAACCGACGATCACCGCCAAAAGCCCGCAAGGGTCGCTCGACATCCTGCAAGCCAGCGCCAACAACTTCTACCACGGCGTCAGCCTGGCGGACTTGAAGAACTTTCACGACCGGCACCCGCTGAATTCGCGGCTGGTGAAGAACGATGCGGGCAGGCTGGTGGAAGAGATCTACCGCGCGGGAACCGCGGACGGCAAGATTCCGGCGGGCCGATACGCCCAGTTTCTGAAGAAGGCCAACGAGTATCTGGAAAAGGCGCAAGCCTACGCCGGGCCGGGGCAGGACCAGGCCATCGCCGCGCTGATCCGCTATTACCAGACGGGCGATCCGGCCGACTGGATCCGCTTCGGCAGCGCCTGGGTGCAGAACAACGCGCGCGTGGATTTCGTCAACGGGTTCATCGAGGTCTACCGCGACGCGCGCGCCGCCAAGGGCACGGCGCAGAGTTTCGTCAGCATCACCGATGAGAAGCTGAACCAGACGATGGTGAAGCTGGCGGCCAACGCGCAGTACTTCGAGGACCGCGCGCCATGGTTGCAACAATACAAGAAGGAGGGGGTCGCGCCGCCCATGGCCAAGGCGGTGGAGACGGTGATCGAGACCGGCGATTTTCACGTGAGCACCACCGGCGACAACCTGCCCAACGAGGATGAAATCCACGAGAAGTACGGCAGCAAGAGCTTCCTGTTTACGGGCAGCCAGCGCACCTTGCGCCAGGCCATGGGGACGGGGCCGCTGGAAGAATTCGCGGCGTCGCCGGAAGAAATCGCCATCTGCAAGAAGTACGGCGAGGAGGCATCCACCATGATGACGGCGCTGCACGAGGTGATCGGACACGGCTCCGGCAAGCTCAATCCGCGGCTGCAGGGCGGGCCCGAAACCCACCTGAAGGAATATTATTCCACCCTGGAAGAGGCGCGCGCGGACCTGATGGCGCTATGGAACGCCTTCGACTCCAAGCTGCGGCAGCTCGGGCTGGTCTCCAGCTCGGAGGTGGGCAAGGCCATGTACTACGATGCGGTGCGGGTGGCGCTGACGCAGTTGATGCGCATTCCGCACGGCGACACCATCGAGGAGGACCACCAGCGGAACCGGCAGTTGATTGTCAATTACATCATGGACAAAACCGGCGCCATCCAAAAGGTGGAGCGCGACGGGAAAACCTACCTGGCGCTGAAGGACTTCGACAAGATGCGCCAGGGCGTGGGCATGTTGCTGGCCGAGTTGATGCGCATCAAGGCCGAGGGGGACTACGCGGCCATCAAAGCGCTGGTGGACCAGTATGCCGTGCACTTCGACCCCAAGCTGCGCGACGAGGTGGTGGCGCGCTACCGGAAACTGGACATTCCGACTTACTGGTGCGGCGTCAATGCCACCCTCGCGCCGAAGTTCGATTCGGCCGGCAAGGTGGCCGCCGTGGGAATTTCATACCCGCGGGATTTCGTCCGGCAGCAATTGAGCTACGCCGCCATGTACGGGGTACAATAACAGGCGGCTTATGGCTGCCCAGATGCATCCGGCTCATTCGCAGCCGCCCGCGATTATCGACCTGCAGCGGCTTTCCGCGCGGGACCTGGAACCCTTGCTCGAGGAAGAGACGGCCGCCTGGCGGGACGAGGTGGAATGGGATTTCGACAAGTCGGCCGACCTGGTGCGCCGCTTTGTGGAGATGCGGGCGATCAACGGCAGCGCGCTCGTCGAAGACGGGGAAGTGGCCGGGTACGCGTACTACGTGCTGGAGGATAACAAGGCGATCATCGGCGACCTGTACGTGCGCCGCGCCTTCCGCACGGTGGAGCGGGAGAACCTGCTGCTGGAATCGGCGCTCGAACCCATCATGGCGAATTCGTTCATCGGGCGCATCGAGTCGCAGCTCATGATGGCCCGCCTGACGCTGGGCCGGACAGCGCCCTACGCCGATTACCTGAGCGTTTACGAGCGCAATTTCATGCGGCTGGACCTGGACCGCGCCGCGCTGGCGGAAGGCAACGTGCGGCGGCCCATGTACATTGAGAAGTGGTCCGATCATTACCAGGATGCGGCCGCGCAGTCGCTCGCCGCGGCGTATGTGGGCCACATCGATAGCCGCATCAACGACCAGTACCGCAGCAGCGCGGGCGCGCGCCGGTTCCTGTACAACATCACGCGGTCTCCCGGTTGCGGGGTTTTCTACCGGCCGGCGTCTTACGTCGCGCTGGAGGCGGTGAGCGGGCGGTTGTGCGGCATTTCCCTGACCAGCCTGGTGTCGGCGGGGTGCGGCCACATCACGCAGATCTACGTTACGCCATCGGTGCGGGGGATGGGCATCGGGCACGCGCTGCTGCGCCAGTCGCTGATTACGCTGCGGGAGGCCGGCTGCCGCTCGGCGAGCCTCACGGTAACGGCCGCCAACGAAGACGCGGTGACGCTCTACGAGCGGGTGGGATTCCGGACGGTGAAGCGGTTCCCGGCATATGTGTGGGAAGGGTTCTGAAGGCGAACATCAACACTCCCGACGGACAGCACGCGATGGGACGGACGGCCTTCACAGCAGTTGCCTGAGGTCGTCGATACTCAGTTGACAATCCCGTAGAATCTTGTGAAGCAAGCCGGGGCCGACCGTCTCGCCCGAGTGCGCGGGCACAACCGTGCTTCTGCCATCTTGGTGACGAAGGAAGTGGTGGCTGCCTCTGATTCGAAGAACAGAGAAGCCGCGTTTCCCAAGCGCGGCGATGAGGTCGACGCCGGTGACGTGAGGAATCCGGCTCATGCGGCGACGGTAACGCGCTGGATCCCAACGAACTCCAGAGTGTGCTCCGGCGCGCCCTCGACTTCCAGACACAACTCTATGGCTTCGCGAATGCGCTGGGCGATCTCGTCGAGAGACCGCGCTTGCGTATGGCATGCCGGGATCTGTGGAACGGAGGCAACATAGAAGCCCTCCTCGTCGCGCTCAATGACGACATCGAACTGGCGTAGCACCCTGGTGTGTCCTCGTTCTCCATTCTAGCCTGTCCAGCGAAGGCGTTGCAGACAGGCCGATATCCGCACCTGCGGCGGTAAGGGGGGTATCGTTACTAATCGGACCAAGTTCCCAGATGCGGACTTGAACGAAGCCGCAAAGCGGCGGACGCTACGCGTGGTTACAAGGTAGTGGCAGCGAGGTAACAGCGGCGGTATTTTGTGGGTCACAAGGAGGTCCCTGTGACCCGTCTACGAAAAACGATGC
>JBAWDI010000249.1:0-3830 GCA_049590695.1 Bryobacteraceae bacterium | reverse complement strand
CTACGTAAGAAATGTGGAAGAAGGCGTCTCGTTTGTCCTGTAATTGGATGAAGCCGAAGCCGCGGACCGTGTTGTAGTCCTTAACGACACCGTCGATCAGTTCGTCAGCCGTAGCATCGGACTCGTCCTCGACGACCTCCGAGTGCACGTCCGTAGCCACGAGACCATTGGCAACCTGGCGCGTCATAAAGAGCACGCGATCACCAGGCTCCAGTGATTGACTCGGCCGGCGCAGACATTTCGAGTGAACTAGTAGCAGCTTGTTGGTGCCTTGGTTCTCGTCGAGCTCGATAAAGCCAGACCCCGAAGTCTGGTTGTAGCTATGTATGGTTCCTCGGAAGTATTCCGATTGGCCACGATCGTTCGCTGCCATCGTTTCCACCCCTGCGCCACCGCTGTACGGTCGTTCCTAAGATCTCACGCTTCACACGCTCGCTCCCCGAGCGCGCTGTGGGTATTGCCGCCGAGGTTGATCTTAATTCATACAGCCTCGCCTTGCCGTCGCGACATTGCCAGGACGCCCACCAAATAGTCTGCGGATACAGTAGATCCGGCGGTGCACCAATGACCAATTTCCGGACCATCCCGGCGGCAATCGACAGAAAATGGTAGGCTTTGCCCGCAACACGACCTTGCCGAAACTGGCACCCTAAGCACCAAGTGGCATAAACAGATCGTGTTCTCCTTCGACTCCCATATTACACCTGCCCGCGCGGCTGGCGGCATCTCCGCAGAAGATAGTGGATAAGGTTCGTTGAAAACAAAAGATTTAGGCGATGGATTTGGACATCAGCCGAACCGAGTGGACCAACGGAAATCCTTGTACTCCATTTCGATTCACCAGGCAAGCCGTACCACCGGACAACTCCACCATCTCTGTCAAGTTTTACTGCAGAAACACTTGACGAATTACATTGTGAAAGCCGATACTTGGCACATGGGAAAGCGCGCCCGCATTGCGGATTTGGTCCGGCGGCGGATTGAAGGCGGCGGTGAACGGCTGTGGCGGTTCGAAGACTTCCGGGACCTCCCATTTATGGCCGTGGCGCAAGCGCTGTCGCGGCTGACGCGCCAAGCGGTCATCGAGCGCCTGAGCAAAGGGGTCTACTACCACTCCCGGCAGACGGCGTTCGGCAAGAGTCTGCCAAGCCCCGCCGCACTCCGGAAGCTTGCGTCTCAACGCAAGACGGTTTTTCCATCTGGAATCGCGGCAGCCAATCTTCTGGCTTTCACAACGCAGAGCGCAAAACGCGGTGAGGTTGCCACTAGCGCTCTCAGCCTGCCCCGAAAGCTCATCGGCAGCGACACGGTGATTCACACCAGGCGGCCGGAGGCATGGGCTGGTCTTTCGGAAACCGACGCTGCGCTGCTCGACTTCCTCAGACGAGGGGGCAAGACCAGCGAGTTGCCACCGGAAGAAACCGTCCGCAGAACCGTGGCAATACTGTCCGAGAGAGGTCGCTTTGAACGCCTTCTCAAAGTCGCGGACTCCGAGCCTCCACGGGCGCGCGCGCTGCTCGGCGCCGTCGGTGAACAGTTGGGGAAGAAGCCCGCCGTCCTTCGGCGATTGCGGGCTTCGCTGAATCCGCTTTCCCGATTCGATTTTGGACTCTTGAGCGGACTGCCGCGCGCGCGCGAATGGCAGGCCAAGGAGCACCGCTGACGTGAAGCTGTTCGAACATCCCGATTTCGGCCAGGCGATCCTGCAGGCGGCGGAGCACTTTCGCGACCAGGGCTGGCGTCCTGCAATCATCGAGAAAGACTACTACGTCACGGAAGCATTGCGCATCATCGCCGCCGCGGGCGGCAAACTCATTCTAATGGGCGGCACAAGTTTGGCGAAAGGCTGGAACCTGATCCAGCGTTTTTCGGAAGACATCGACATCTTCCTTGATCCGGCCGCCTTCCAGCCGGCCTTGGGCAAGAGGGGCATCGACCGGGAACTCAAGAGACTCCGGGATGCCGTCGGCGCTCATCCGGCGCTCGCACTCCTTCAGAACGAGGGTCAAACCATCGGCGGATTCGGACGAAGCGACCGGTTCTTATACCCGCAGCGTTTCGGCGGACCCGGCGAAGTGGCAAACCGCGTGCTGGTTGAAGCCGGGGCCGCCAGCGGCCGCGAACCGGCTGTTACCGTCGAACTCCGCTCGTACCTGGGACAGTTCTTGCAGGACAGGGGCCTGTCGCTGGGCGCGGAAGATCAAGGGCCGTTTCCTATGCGGCTGCTGCACTTCCGGCGAACGTTCGTGGAAAAAATGTTCGCCTTGCACGGAAAGGTTGAACTATTCAAGCGCGATGGACAGGCACTCGGAACTTACGCCAGGCACTACTACGACTTGTTTCAACTGGCCGCACAGGCGGAAGTGATCGTCGTGCTCAAATCTTCCGAGTACGCGGCGATCAAGGCGGATTACGATCGGATCAGCCGCACCCATTTTCCAAGGAGCTATTTCTATCCCGAGGGGATGCGCTTTTCCAGCAGTGATGCACTTTTCCCACCAGCGGACCTGGCCGCGGTCATCGGCGCCGAGTATGAGACGCAATGCCGGATGCTCTGTTACGGCCCATATCCGTCATGGATGGAGATTCAGGCCAGGCTTCTGGAACTTCGGGAGCTGCTGTGAAAGGCTATTTCCCGTACACCGCCCGTCCCACCCTCCGCATCCACTCCAGTTCCTCGCCCGTCATCGGGCCGCGGCGGAGCGCTTCCAGCGCGTCGTCCACGTGCTGCGCGGTCGCGGGGCCGGTGAGACACACGTCCA
The DNA here is from genome assembly GCA_049590695.1 of Bryobacteraceae bacterium. Classification (GTDB taxonomy): domain Bacteria; phylum Acidobacteriota; class Terriglobia; order Bryobacterales; family Bryobacteraceae; genus Fen-178. The sequence goes on along the minus strand of JBAWDI010000249.1, from coordinate 1,068 downwards.
CGTCTGGCTGGGTCAGGACGAAGCGGTAGCAGTCGCCGCCGGCCGGTGTCCGCTCGCCCTGCGGGATGCCCCCGCCGAACCACTGCCTCTTCCCCGTCAACTGCCCCCAACTCGTCGCCGTGAACGACACCAGCCCGGGGCGGTCGCCGGCCGGGAGGTGCGGGAAGATGTCGCGCTCCGCACCAGTGTGCGCGGCGTTGTAGCGAAAGTGCACCACGTCGTAGTCGGAGCCGCGCGCAAGTTCCGGAACCAGCGTCCGCTTGTGCGTGGATACCGCCAGGTGGCGCACCAGCCCGCGGCGTTGCGCCTCGCGCGCTGCGTCCAGTATCCGCAGCGGCACCGGCTTCTGCCACATCCCGAGCAGCAGCAGGTCGGCGTGGTCATAGCCGATGGCGCGCAAAGCTCGCTCCAGGCTTCCTGCCACCAGGCCCGCCATCCGCGAATACGACTGGATGAGCAGAACCATGCGGTCGCGCTGGCCGGCCAGGTTGCGGAGCGCCTGCGCGAACGGCTTGGTGCGCCGGCTGCCCCAGTACAGGTAATTCACCCCCTGCTCGAAGGCGCGCTCCACCGCGGCCGTGGGCACGCCGTAACTGGCGCTGATGCCGAGGCGCCCCACCTCCAGGCCGGTGCGCCCCAGTGTGGCGCGCTCGAAAGAAAGCCTCATTTGAGGAACGTCCCGCGCTCCAGTTCCTCGAACGCCTGGCGCAACTCCGCCTGAGTGTTCATCACGATGGGGCCGTACCACGCCACCGGCTCCACAAGGGGCTTTCCCGAGACCAGCAGGAAGCGAACCCCGTCTTCGCCGGCCTGTACCTCGATCTCGTCGCCACGGTCGAACAGCACCAGCGAGCGATTGTCCGCTTGCGCGGGAGGCTTGGTATCCGCCCATCCCACCGCTTCGGTCGGCACCGCCAGGGGACCCGAGGCGTTGCAGAACTTCCCGTCGCCAAAGAAAACGTACGCGAACGCGTGGCGGCTGGTCTCCACCGGGAGCGTTCTCCTCCGGCGCGGAGGCACCGACACATCCAGGTACGTTGGGTCGGCCGCGATGCCCTCCACCGGCCC
>JBAWDI010000248.1:0-4143 GCA_049590695.1 Bryobacteraceae bacterium | reverse complement strand
GACAAGGCCCAGCCCGACGGGATTTCGGTCGACGGGGCCTTTCTCACCCCGCGCCCGCACCCAGAGCACACCAACTTCCGGTCGCTCGGCGGCGTAGCGAGGTCCACGAGGTCTATGAGCGGGAGGTGCGCGATCTGCCGTGTTTTGAGTGCCGCACGACGGTGGTGATCGAACTGTATCGGGTTCGATGTCCGGACTGCGGGATCAAGGCGGAGAAGATCGAGCAGGTGCAAGCGGTTCGAGGAGATTGTGGGCCAGGCGCGCGAGAGTGCGGCGGCGCGGCAAGTGGCGCGGCGATTCGGCTTGGCGGAGAGCACGGTGGGCGCGCTCGACCTGCGCTATCTGGAACGATGGGCCGCCGCCAGGCGCAAGCCGGCGCTGCGGTCGGACCAGGACAGAATCCGTGGTCTTCAAGAAAGCAGCCTAAAATGCGGGTCCCGTCGAATTCCTGGAGATCCCGAGAAGTTTGGAACAGCGAGATTCCGAGATAAACCTTCCCTGGAGAAGTGTATACACGCCTCCCACCCGTAGTTCCGGCCCGGCATGACAAAAATAGTCGCCAATTATCTAAAGCTACACCGTCTGACTGCCGATAGGAAAACAGAGGTGACCGCTCTGCGGAAAGCTGCCCGGCCAACAAATCGGGCGTTTCATCGAATTCCTGCTCAGCGCCGAAATTGCTATGCGCCAATCCGAAATGCGGCTGAATGTAATGAACCGCACCTTCCACGAACGGCCCAACCCCTAAAATGTGCGAAAGTTCACTTTATCCCGGTCGTAATGACGCAAATTTCCAGTCCTGCCTTCGGGCATTTCTGCTGCGGCAGTGCTTATTTGTAGTAGAGGGTATGTTCTCGCGCGCATGCAGCGCTGCCACCCTCTGGTGATGATCGAGTTGTCGCGCAACTGGCTTGACGATGAGGGAGCCTCAACACGACACGCGGCGGACGCCTCCCGAGCGGCTACCGCCGTTCTGGATGCGGGCCCGGGATTCACAGGGCCGGCCAATGGACCCTCGTGTTGTCGCGGTGTGTGAAGGACTTTGGCCGTGGGCATACCGGCACGTCGAACGGGAACTGCACGATCCCGCCAGCGCTGCACAGCTTGTGGAGGGTGTAGCTATTGAGGTTTCTAGCCGGCTGCAGGACGAACCGGGCGTCAGCGAGAATCTGGCGGGCTATTTCATCACCGCCTTTCACCGCCAGGTGCGCCAGCAATTCCTGAAGGAAAACCGCGTGACGTACGAGGGTCTCCTCAGCGAATTGGAACAGAACCATCACCTCACCGCACCGGACTGGGAGGGGGCCATGGAGCGGGAGTTGTGCTTGAAGATCCTTGTCGACCAACTGCCGCACCAAGCACGTCACATGCTTAACTACCGGATACTGGGGTTCTCCTGGAATGAGATCGGCCGCGCGCTTCGCCTCTCGGGAAAGCAAGCAAGATCTCGATTCTATTACGAACTGGACAAGGTGCACGCCAAGTTGCTTGGCAGCAAACCCAAGGGCCCCGGTCATTCCGAGGAGTCAGATTGATGGACGACAAACATACACCTGGTCTTCCAGCTCGCCGGACCGAAAAACGGCTGGTCAAAATGGCGAGTGAGGCCCTCAGGGGAGACTGCCCAAACCCAGAGCGCATCGGCTGTCCGAGTTCCAGCGCAGTCGAAGCGATTGTTGCGCGGCGCGTTGCGTCGCCAGATTTTGACAACGTCGTGGACCATATTGCAACGTGTGCCCCCTGTTTCGAGGAGTACAATCGCCAACGACAGCGATATCGCCTTCGCAACGCGGGCGCAGTGGTGTTGGGCTGCGCGGCCCTGCTAGTCCTGATGTTCTTCTGGAAATACGGTCCGGCGAAACAACCACACCGCCAGGAGCTCGTCGCCAAAGACGCGTCCGCACCTGCTCTCGCGGCAACCCTCGACTACAGAAACTGGACAGCCGAGCGCTCGGAGCAGTCGCGATCACGGCCTGTCGAGACTCCGCATTTGACCCGAGCGCGGCTCAACCTCACCATAAAACTGCCAATCGGCACCGAAGACGCAGTCTACACGGTCCAATTCCGATCCAACAATAACGAAACCGTCGTGGAGGCAGTTGGAAGCGCGACCTGGGACGGAACAGCCGAGGCCCTGAAGATAAGCCCCGATCTCCGCAATGTTCCGGCCGGCACCTACACGCTCGCCATTCGATCTGCAAACTCATCATTGCGGCTCTACTCGGTCGTTTTGGAGTGAACCTATGATTCGATTCTCCGTGCTACTTCTAATGACGGTCGGGTCCCTGCTGCTACGTCCACAGGATCGGCAACCTCCGCAGGAGATCTTGGACCACGCCCTCCACCTCGCCGACCTCTATAACTGGGACGACGCCGGCAAGGGCTTTGCCGAGGCCGAGAAAATGTTCCTTGCCGCCGGCGACCAACGGAACGCCTTGTATGCAAGGCTTGGCAGGATCCGCTCGACCGTCGGTCAGCGAGCACTGGCCGAAACTTCGGCTCAGCTCGCATCTGAATTGGACAACAACCCCCTGCTGCAAACGGACAAGCAACTCCGTCTGTTCTGTCTCATCGTGAAAGGCGACATTGACGGCGAGATCGGTGGCGGTGCGATGCGCGAGGATTGGGAGCGGGTGCAGGGCCTTGCAACGGAGTTGGGTGACAACAAATGGCAGTATCGCGCCCTCGCCCAACTCGGGGTGGCCGCCTTCTACAATGGCGACCTAACGACCGCCGGAAAGAACGTAGCCAGCGCCCTGGCTGCAGCTACCAAGAACGGCGACGCGGGCGCACAGGTCCGCTTTCTGACCACTCTCGGGGTCGGACTGCACGAGTCGCAGATGAACGAAGAGGCACTGACGTATTTCGACAACGCCCTTAAGATCGCCAGCACAGTTCCCGATATTGGTTACCCATTCCCTACCAAGGAGGCGATCCTGCAGGATCTAATCGAACTCAAACGGGATGACGCCGCCCAGCAGTTGGCCGACGAGATCTTGGCGCAGGCGCGGCAGAAACACCACCCTGAGGCCGAAGCAGTCGTGTTGACTCTCGAAGCCCGTCTTGCAATGCAGCGGCATGACGCCGCGGCAGCCTTGCGCAGTCTGCAACAATCTATGGCACTGTCTGAATCCGGAGGTTTCGTCCGGGAACTCGCGGGAACGCAGGAGTTGGCGTCAGAAATCTATCGAGACCGTGGCGAACTGGAAAAGGCGGCGGAGTTAGCAGATCTGGCTGCAACTTCGACTCAGGAAAGCGGTGACACATGGTCGGTCCCACGGCTTCTGCAGGCCGTGGCCGTGCTGGATATCAAGCAAGGCAAGTATGACGAGGCGGACCGTGTTTTTGACCGTGCGTCGGCTTTTGTCGATGCGCTGATCGGCAACTACTCCAGCATCTTGGAGAAGACAGCCGTGATCAGGGCATCCAGCGAGCTATACTCGCAACACTTTGCGCTGGTTGCAGATCGATTCAACGACGCGCGTAGGGCATACTCGATTATCGAGCAGGTCAGGGGGCGCGTGACCACCGACCTCCTTATGGCAGGCGCTGTCGCTCCTGCGCAGGCGAAGAAAGACCAGCGCGCAATTTCCGAACTACGCCTCAAATTGGCGGGAGCGCGATCAACCAACGCGGTTCGCCAGATTCGCGACCAGATCTTCCTGGTGGAGCAAGCCCGGTGGATTACTCCCGAGATCAGCATTCTGAAGGCGCAGTCGCACGACCCGGTCAGCATGGAACAAGTCCAGCGCAGCCTCGATCCGTCAGCGGTCATCTTGGAATACGTTGTGGCTGATCCCCGCTCGTATTGCCTCGTCATTTCAAAAACGGATGCGCGCATCGTGGCGCTCGCCGACAAACAAAGCATCGAAGCCTTGATCGCGGCGTATCTGAAAGCTGTGAAAGCGAAGGCGCCGGCCCACAAGGAAGGGCGCGCCTTGTATGATGAGCTTCTTGCCCCGATCCCGGCGGCGGCGCGGAAGGAGAACCTCGTTGTAGTTCGTGACGGCCCGCTGCATCTTGTGCCCTTCGATGGGTTCATCGATAGTGGAGGCCGGTATGTCGCCGAGACCCATACGGTGACCTACGAGCCGTCCGCAACGAGTTTCTACTTGCTCACGTCGCAGAAACGTCGTCCTACCT
>JBAWDI010000247.1:0-16304 GCA_049590695.1 Bryobacteraceae bacterium | reverse complement strand
GGATTGGCGCGCTCCACGTACACCGTCCTGGGAGCGGCCTGGACGAGCGCCGGAGAGATAACCGTCGCGTTGAGCGACGGGTCGTCGCTATAAGCGATTTCCATCCGAAAAAGGTGATTCTGCAATGCCAGGCAAGTCAGGGTCCGAGATTCTGGTCTCGATCATTATCCCTTGTTACAATCCCACGCACTTCCTGCGAGAGACCGTCGACAGCGTGTCGGCGCAAACCCATCAACCAACAGAAGTCATCATAGTCAATGACGGGACCGACAAACCGGACGCGTGCGAACTGCTGAGGTCTCTCGCCCCGCGTGTGACGCGTTGCATCGATCAAGCGAACCTGGGACCGGCGGCCGCGCGCAATACCGGCTTCCGGGCGGCCAATGGCAAGTACATATTGCCGCTCGATGCGGATGACCGGCTGGCCCCTAGCTTCGTGGCTGAGTGCGTGGCGGCGCTCCAGGCCCATCCGGAGGCGGCCTTCGTATACACCGACTATCGTGTTTTCGGCGACACCCGTTACGTAGAGCGTCTAGGCGACTACAACCTCCACGGTCTGCTCGACCGGAACACCATCATCTATGCCTCCTTGATCCGACGCGCCGACTGGGAACTGGTTGGCGGGTACGACGAATCCTTGCGTGTCAACTATGAGGACTGGGATTTTTGGCTGCGCCTGGGCGAGCGGGAACGCTTTGGATATCATCTCCCGCGGGTACTTTTCCACTACCGCAAGGGCGGCCGGTCTTTATTCGCTCTGGCGAGAGAACACGACGAGGAGCTGAGAGAAAGGATCCGGGCCAATCATCCCCGCTTGTATTCGCGGGAAGGCCGGGCGCGAATCAAGGCGCGCTGGGCGCCGGCGGTTTGCGTGCTAGGTTCCCAACTCGGGGCGAAACCGATCATCGAAGACTGGGAACATGTGCCGGTTACCGACACACGCGTGGCGCTGGAACGGTCCACGGCAGATGCGTTCCTGGTCCCCTGCTCGGGTACAGCCGGAGATCCTCACGACGCGGAGCTCTGTGCGCTCGCGGTGTGGGGCGGGAACGCGGTGGCCAAGCTGCCGGACGGCGCCCTCTGCGCCTCTCGAAGCGCGCTCTCATCGGTTCGCAGCCTCCTCGAACTGGCCGACAGAGTTGGACGGTCCGTAGCCACCCGGCGAGCCTACCGCCCGGCATGGTCCGGCCGATTGGAGCAACTTCACAGGCATTTGGTCAATGCTGAATTGACCTTGCTCGATAACTGGCTCCGACACCCTGTGCGCTCTCTCGGGCGGCTGATTCCCTTGCGGGTAAAGGAACGCATCAACCGCGCGGCAGGGCGCCCCGTCTTCGACTTGAGCTTCTATCTCAAGTTCCAGCCGCGGTCGGTGCTCATCACAGACACAGTGGTCCCGCTGCTCCGCTACATGCCTCCCCGGCCGGAACGCCGCCGGATCGCTTTGGTGACGCCGCATCTCGGCCCGGGTGGCGCGGAGAGCGTCCTGTTGGAACTGGCCGGCGCGATCGATCGCCGGCGAGACGAAGTGTTCCTGCTCGCTACTCAATCGCAGGACTCGCGCTGGCGGCCGCGCTGGGAACAGGTGGCGGACCATGTTTACAATCTGGCGGCGCTGGCGCCGCCCGAACGGCTGGTTGCAGCGCTGTGCTCCATGGCGGCCAATTGGGAATTCGACACACTGTTCATCCAGAATTCGCTCGCCGCCTACAGCGCCGTCCCCCACCTGCGGCGAGAACGGCCGGATCTGAGGATCATCGATATAATCCACGCTGTCAATGCCGCCTGGGACTTCGTTTGCTCCACCGCGCCAGTGGCTGCCCAAATCGACCTGAGGGTGGTGATTTCCGAGTGCAGCCGGCAGCGGTTGCTTCAGGCTGGCGTACCCGGCGAAAAAATCCGGCTGATCCGGAATGGCGTTGACTTGGAGCGCTTCCGGCCGTCGCCGCCGCGAGCGGCCGAAGCCCAGGGAACGATCGTGTTCGCTGGAAGGCTCGAGCCGGTCAAGCGTCCTCTGTTGCTGGTCGATATTGCCTTGGAACTGATCGAGCTCCGGAGCGGCCGGGACTTCCGCGTTCTGGTTGCAGGCGATGGGCCGGAGGGCGAGCCGCTCCGCATCCGCGTGCGCCGGGCGGGGCTCGATTCGGTTTTCGCTCTCCCGGGACATGTGGATGACATGCCGAAGGTGCTCGCCGGGGCGGATGTAGTGGTGCTCCCGTCGCAAGCGGAAGGCATTCCCCTGGTCGTGCTCGAAGCTATGGCCGTCGCGAGACCTGTGGTTTGTTCCCGAGTTGGCGCCGTAGCAGAAGTGGTGGATTCCTCCAATGGAATTCTGATTGAGCCTGGGCCGGGCGAGGCCAGGCGCTTCGCAGTCGCATTGCAGCAACTGCTCAACAACCCCGGGGAGCGGGATGCGATGGGCCGGGCCGGCCGGCGAAAGGTGGAGGCCGAGTATGATCGCCGACAGTCTTGGAAGGCGTACCGGGATTTGTTTGCCGTGTGAGGATTGCGGTGCGCGGTACCCGCTGTACTAGAAGTGTGGATTCGTCAACCGGTTTGTGGAGCTTTGATATCATCAATCGTCTGCCTGGTCTATTTTGGAGGAATAGTTCATGTATCGAATTCCGCTGAACAGGCCCTTTCTCGCTGGAGATGAGCTGCGATACATGGCCGAATCGATCCGCTGCGGCCAAATCTCGGGGGATGGAAGTTTCACGCGGCGTTGCCACCGGCTGCTGGAGCAGCAACTCGGCGCAGCCCGGGTGTTGCTGACCACCTCCTGCACGCACGCGTTGGAAATGGCTGCATTGCTCCTGAACGCCGGACCTGGGGATGAGGTGGTCCTGCCGTCGTTCACGTTCGTTTCCACGGCGAATGCGTTCGCTCTGCGCGGCGCCAGGCCGGTTTTCGCAGACATCCGCCCGGACACGCTGAACCTGAACGAAGCCACACTCGAGCAGTTGGTCACACCGCGGACCCGCGTTGTGGTTCCGGTCCACTACGCCGGAGTGGGCTGCGAGATGGATGCGATCATGCATATCGCGGAACGCCACGGCATCCGTGTGGTCGAGGACAACGCGCATGGCCTGTTCGCGCGATACAGAGGGCGGCACCTGGGCACCATTGGCTGCCTTGGGGCACAGAGCTTTCACGAGACCAAGAACATCATCTGTGGTGAGGGCGGTGCACTGGTGATCAACGACGCCGCGTTCATCGAGCGCGCCGAGATCATCCGCGAGAAGGGAACGAACCGCAGCCTCTTCTTTCGGGGACAGGTGGACAAGTATACCTGGGTGGACGTAGGCTCAAGCTACCTTCCTTCGGATCTCCTGGCCGCATTCTTGTGCGCCCAACTCGAAAAGTCCGCCGAAGTCCATTGCATCCGCAGGCGGATCTGGCACACGTACATCGAACAGCTCAAGGACTGGGCCGAACAGCGCGGCGTGCGGCTGCCGGTGGTTCCGGAGGAATGCGAACAGTCGTACCACATGTTCTACCTGATCCTGCCCACGCCCCAACTGCGCGACGGTTTGATCCAGCACTTGAAGACTCAGGGCATCATGGCCGCATTTCACTACGTGCCCCTCCATCTCTCGGAAATGGGGCGGAAGCTCGGCGGCCGGCTGGGGCAATTCCCAGTGACCGAGTACGTCAGCGAGCGCCTCGTACGGCTGCCGTTCTATAATGGCCTGACCGAGCGGGAGCAGGCGGAGGTTGTCGACGCCGTCAAGGGTTTCAGCGGTTGGGCATGATCAGGGAACACGGCACGCGGAAACCTCACCTCGAATGGAGTCTTGACAATGACGAAAGAGATCTGGAAGCTCAGCAAGTCCGAGCAGATCGTGGCCCTGGTGGCCTTAGCCGTATCACTGGTCGCGAGGGGCCTCGCCCTGCTGCCCGCCTGCGCGATCGACGATTATGGTTTTTTGGTCGCCGACGATGTCCGCACCGAGCTGGCCCAAGGACGCCTGGGCAGTGTGCTGTTCAGAGAAGTGCTGCGCCGACTGGATGCGCTGCCGCCCGCCTCCGGCCTGGTGGGCAGCATCGCGCTCACTCTGATGCTGGTCTGGGTAGGAATCCTGGTCTGCCGGATGTGGCGTATCGAGCGCCTCCCGGTGCTCTCCGGTCTGGTCGTCCTGTTCATTTGCGTGCATCCCTACCAGGCCGAGATATTCACGTTCCGGGTCGGTCTCTTTACGTGCGCGGTCGCACTGGGCTTGGCCTTCTATGGCATCGGCACGTGCTTTCATTCGAAGCGCGCGCAGATCGCCGCGGTTCTGTTGGTTGCGGCAGCCCTGCTCACCTATCAGGTGGTCTTGAACTACCTCGCCATGGCGCTCCTTTTCAGCCTGGTGTTTTACCTCGCGCGCCTGTATGGCCCCGGCGAGCCGGTGACAGCCGATTCAGAGCGGTTCGGCCGCGAACTCCGCAGCCAGGTGCTTACGCTCGCATTGGCTGTGGCGTGCGCGGCTCTGGTGACGCTGGCCGTTCCGCTCCTGTTCCGCCTTCCCCTATCACAAAGGACGACGCTGTTGAAGGTTTCCGAGTTCGGCACCCGAGCCATGCTCGCACGCAAGCAGCTGGGCATCATGTTCGCCCTGAATGAAGCCGTACTGCCGATCGCGACGAAGTGGCTGCTGGCACTGACGCCCTTGGCAGCGCTGGCCCTGGCGGCGTTTCGTTCTCCAGCCGGCGCGTTGAAGGGGTTGTTTTCCCGGCGTAGCCTGCCTTTCCTGCTGGCGATTGCGGGTGGCTTGCTGGCGGCACTGGGAGTGGTGCTCGTTTTGCAGGAATGGTGGCCCGTTCCGCGCGTTTGCTCGCAGGTGAGCATCTTCTGGGCGGGGATGTTCGCACTGGTCTTCTTGGCGGTCTCGCCGCGTTCGAGGCGTCTCATGCTCGTCCTGTCGGGCTTCATTGTGCTTTCCTTTATCGGCACGAACAATCACATCTTCCAGGATCAGGTACGGCTGAACCTGCGCGACATGGCGAAAGCTAATCGCATCATCAGCCGGCTGGAGGCGCTGCCGGATTTCACCCCGACCGAGGGCGTCGTTTTAGTTGGCGGCCAATTGGGCTATCTCTCGCCGCTCAAAACCGTTCAGGGGGACATGAACATCTCGGCCCTGTTCGCTGAATGGTCGAAGCTTCCCTTATTGAACGAGGTCTCCGGATATAACCTGCAGCGAGCGCCCCCTGCCGTGGTGGAAAAGGCGAGAGGCTATTGCTTGACCGCTCCGAAGTGGCCGTCGACGCAGGCCGTGATCCGCCTTCAGCAGGCCGTTGGCTATTCGACGACGGCATCGATTGCAGGAACTTCAGATCCCACGCTGTACCAGACGGAGCACTATAGCACCGGCAGCAATCTCACATACCAGTTCAGTGTCCCGGATGGGAGCTACAGGGTCAACCTCAAGTTTGCCGAAATCTACTGCACGTCGGCTGGCCAGCGCGTATTCGATATCGTTCTCAATGGAACGACCGTGTACTCACATCTGGACATCTTGGCAGCGGCTGGCGGCGCCAATATCGCGCTGGACCTGGGGTGTCCGGTTACCGTGGCCAATCGCCAGGTGACGGTCACCCTCGTACCGGTCGTCGGAGTGGCGACGATTAACGCCATCGAGATTCTTCAGGCAACCGTACCATCGTCCTTCGCGCCGATCCGCGTGAATGCCGGGGGCGGCGGCTACACCGATTCTTTGGGGCAGGTTTGGTCCGGGGACACCAGCCATGATTCGTTTGCCGTGGTCTGCCAATAACCCCGGAACCGGTCGCGCCGGAGTCCCGCGGCGTCAACCCCCGGTGCCATCGGGTGCATGTCCAGCGGCAGCATAGCGCGGCGAGACGTCGCAGGCGATGCCAGGGTAGAGGTGTAAAGCGCTGAGCAGATTCCGCCGATTTAAGCGGGTGTTACATTATGACGCGGAATTTGCTGGTTGCTCTCATTGCGAATGGAGCGGCGCTGGCCGCGAACCCCGTGCGGGACGCCGCCCCGCTGTTCTTCATAGCGAATCAAGGGCAGGCGCCGCCGGCGGTACGGTTCATGGCCAAAGGCTCCGGACTGACGGCGTACTTCGCTCCCCATGAAGCTCTGTTTCGCGCGGCGGGAACGTCCGTGCGCATGCAGTTCGAAGGGGCCAATCCGTCCCTCAAAGTCGAGGGGATGGAACGGTTGCCGGGGCACGCGAATTTTCTGATTGGCGCCGGGGCGTTCCGCTCTATGGCGCCGTGGTGTACCGGGAATTGTACGCGGGCATCGACATGGTTTACGGCGGCGATGGGCGGAATCTGAAGTCCGAGTCTGTGGTGGCGCCAGGGGCGGACCCGTCACGCATCCGGGTTCGGTACGCTGGCGACCGACGGCGGCGTGCGCATCGAGGAGGACGGCGCTCTGGCGATTCCGGTGAATGGGCGGGAATTGCGCGAGCAGGCACCCTGCATCTATCAGGAACGGAGCGGCCAGCGCGTGGCAGTGGAAGGCCGGTTCGCCGTGGATGGCGACGGCGTCGTGAGCTTCCTGGTGGAGGATTACGGTGTGGCCCGCCCTTTGATCATCGACCCAGTGCTTCTGTACAGCACATTGCTGGGCGGCTCGGGCTCCAACGCAGCTACCGCGCTGGCAGTGGACTCGGCTGGGGCGGCATACGTCGCGGGATTAACCGATTTCTACAATCTTCCGACCGCCAGCCCCGAGCAGGATTTCAACGCCGGAGGGAACGAGGTTTTCGTGGCGAAGCTGAACCCGTCTGGAAATGGACTGGTTTACTGCACCTATGTGGGCGGCTCGAACGACGACCGGGCCTACGGAGTTGCGGTGGATGGCGACGGATCGGCTTATGTGACGGGTTCGACGATGTCGGAGAACTTCCCGGTGCGCAATGCGCTACAGTCCCATCTCGCGGGCGGACGAAACGCGTTCGTCTTGAAGCTGAATCCTGCCGGGAACACCCTGGTCTATAGCACCTACCTGGGCGGCAATGCTTCGGACAACCGAAACGGGATTGCGGTGGATGCGGAAGGAGATGCGTACGTTGTGGGCGACAGGACGTCCATCAACTTCCCGGCGACCGGCCCTCGGTCCATGTTCAATCTCCAACTCACGCCTTACAAGACGTTCTTAACGCCGTTCACAACCGTTTCTGGCAGAAATCGGCCTGCGAATTGAAGTGCCGGCCGTCGTTGAAAGAACGCGCCACGGTCGTCGCCTAGACATAGTTTCAGGTCTCAGGCCATGCGCAACACGCGGTCAATGGAACACCCTGCGCTGGTATCGCTTGGAGGCATTTGAGGCTGTCGGCCAAGAGTCGCTGTACGCTTTCGCGTCGATCACAAAGCTGCTTCAACACCTGCCGGAACTTGTACTCGTGGCCCTCAATCCAATTGGACGGCAGCATCATAAACACTCCATTTAACACATTCTGATCGATGTCCATAATCGCACTCACCCAAGGATCAAAGTCGCGGATTGACGGTCTCCGACCGTAGACGATCCGCCGCCGGTAGATGCCCTGAACCGGCGAATCGTAGAATGTCCAATCGCACCCCTGGAACGCCAAGCCGTTATCGATGAATTGCGCCACCCATCCGACGCTCGGGTATCCCGGCATCTCGCTGCTGATCCGCGCCCGGTAGAACACCGCCTGCCGCCCATCCGCATTGGATACCCATTTGTCGAACGCCATAACCCCCAGAAAATCGCCGCGATTCACAACCTCCGATAGCATCGCGCTGGGGAGGGAGTCGAAGACGGTCGCAGGAACGGGACCACCGACGTGTAGGGAGCCGAAGTGAGGTCCGATTTCCGGTACAGCCGTTTGGTTGGATCCTTGAGAAAAGCGTACTTCGGGGTTCGCTTTTAAGAAATCGCTGCCGAGATTTACCACGGCGATTTCCGGCGTGTGAATTCCGAGCCTCTTCAGTAGAAGGGATGAGACAAACTCATTATCCAGAACCCTGCGGCCTCCCTGGGGATTATTGGAGAATTTCACAACGTAGAAGGATCCATCATCACACTCCAACAAGTGCGCCTGCGCGGTGCCACGCATTTTCCGAACGAATCGTCTCGCATTGACTGATCGAACTTTGTGCACGCGCTGACCCCATATGAAGGTTAGACACCCCAGTAGTGAGGGAACCGGCGCTTGGATCTCAAGAATTCTTTTCGCCGGGCACGGCTCGTTCGCCAACGCCGACGTGCTGAGCATAGAGTGCAGCCAGGGTTGCCCCAATATCGCTCACTTTCAGGCGTGTGCGTTCGCTGAGCCGAAGCGAGTTTGACAGAACATCCTCTAATTCCGCAAGGATCGCGCTGCCGTTCTTTTGGCGGGCATCGGCCGCGAGATCGAACAGCAAGGTTTCCAGCACAGGGGCATCTTCAGGCGCAGCAACAGAACGGCAGTCGGAACGGGCTCGAATGTGAAGTCGGTCTGCATCGATGTCGAGGAGCAGGACGGCAATTGGCTGCAAACCGCTGCCCGGCCTTTCAAAGCACATCGCAATGAAGTCTACTGGATGATCCGTTTTCATGCCAGGCTCCGCGAAGAAAGGTGGGGTATCCGAAACCAGAATAGAACAGATTCGGCCACTGTGCATCCGTTTGGCCCGGACGATTCGTTCGCGCTGGTGAACTGCAAGCGAAGACCGCTCCGAGATGGGCTGCGCGAAGCAGTCGACCCAAGCTGTAAACGCCTCCTCAGCAGAATTTGTGGGTGACGCCGGTTTTCGGGACGCATGGGAAATCGCATTGAAAACATCGGTAAGCCACACTGTTTCAAAGGATTCCAGGTTGTTTATAACATGTTAAAAGCCGCATTTTGGAGCCCTGCGGAACCGACCTGGGATTCCAAGGTCTGCGCCGCTCCTCGTTCGAACGGCCATTTTGCGGGTGGCGGTTGGCTGCCAACCGGTGTCCCTTCGGTGATCACTTGGAACCGGCCAACGACGCGTCCTGCTGGATTTCGACTAGCGGGAGGGAGCAGAACGCTTCTTGTTCCTTCTTCTTAGAAAGATTCTTTGTTTTGGTTTTCAGAGGCTCGCAGGGGCGAAGCACCCGCCTGCTGCAGGAGGGTTTACTGCCACCGATTCGCCCGATTCACCCACGAATTCCTCCGAGGAGCTCAATAAACACCTCTATATTTCCGGCAGCAATAGGCCAGTACCAGGGTGTGGTAAAACGACCCATGCGTGGGTATTTACCTTATGCGCATATGCGTGTATCACATTACCCGCAAAAGAATTACGAGCTAATACTAATTAAAGTGAACACTTTATAGATTACGGAACTTGGCGGAGATCTAGTATCCCGTGATTTATGGAAGTGTACCCAATTAAATGTCGGCCAACCAGCAACCTCCCCCGGGCCCTGGTCCACTTTGGACAACTCTCGTAGAGCGTGTCGCGGGCGGCGACCCCAGTGCACTCCAGACACTCTGTGCTTCTCTTGCCGGGCTGAAAGGCTACTTCTGTAAACATGTTGGCCCGGACGACGCCGAAGATATGTTTCACGACTTGATCATCGTGTTGACGAGACAAATCCAGGAAGGCGCACTGAAGGAGCCCGAGCGATTCCTGGGCTACGTACGCGCGATCGCCCAACGGCGGATTGCGGCGCAGATACGGGTGAGGATGCAATCCCGTCGTACGTGCAGTGTGGATGACGTCCAGTTGCCCGATCCAGCAGAAAACACCGAAACGTCACTGGCGCGAAAGGAACTGCGAGCCATCGCACGGCGGGTACTGAAAGCGATGCCGGTCCAGCAGCGGGAGATGCTGATCCGGTTCTACCTCCAAGAACAGCGCCCCGAAGAAATTCAGGAAGCGTTTGGGATTACACCGACCCAATTCCGACTCATCAAGTACCGTGCCAAAGCTCGCTTCGCACATCTCTGCCGGACCGCGATGGAACGTAAGCCGATGTGGGATCTCGGCGTTTGCGCGATCGATAGCCGGATGCAAGAAACGCCGATGGATCACAGCAGGGAGGAAATGTACGCACTTCCTTCGCGGGAGAGGTCGCGCTCCGACCTCAGGGAGTGCAAACACATATGTCGACAAATCTGTTGATACCGATAGACGATGACGATACCTATGGCCAATATGAAGAGATCCGAACAATGGGCGGACCATCCGCTCACCTCCAGAGTTCGTGGTGCGGCGTTGAAGCCTGGTGCCGACTCTTTGGGAACCAATCGCTCCACCGAGACGCTCGACAACTCGCCACGCGTGGGAAACGGTCGAGGTTGCCCGAGCCGCAGATACCTCCCCACGGGAAGTATCGATTCTCTCATAACCGCGATGCTGACCGAACGGGAACCAGTTTCAGGCGTCTTCCAGAGGATTGCAGACAGACTTGGATGGACGAGCAAGGCTGTCGTCCGTCGTGCCGAACAACTCCACCTGTATCAGCCGAAGAGACTGCAGTTATGGACGCCTAATCACGTCGCGCTCTTACATCAGTCCTGCCTTGAAGGTCTCTTGGATCATCAGATCCGTGACCGCTTCAAAGAACGGTTCCAGCAAGACTGGTCACTCAGCGCGATCAAGGCGAAGCGGTACAAACTTGGGCTTGTTTCACACAATGCCGATCTCAGCTGTCTGCTAAGTCGCCGGCAGAAACGGTACTGGCCCACTGATCAAATAGACGAGAGTATACGCGCGTGCTTTTCAAGGAAGTATGAACACGTGGGAGCTTTGCGAAGCGCTGCCAAGTCTACTGGTTGGTCCACGGCTGCCATCGTGCGGCGCGCTAGAGAACTAGGTCTCTCACACGCGCGGAATGAGGCCGAGTGGTCAACAGGTGAAGAAGAACTCCTCGAAACATTCGCGTTTCAGTCACCCGTATCCATCCAGACCAAGTTGAACCGGCAATTCGGCACGCATCGTACGCTAACTGCGATCGAAGCGAAGCGTCAGAGGATGAACCTCTTGAATAATTTGGATGGCATGAACCTTCGACAATTAGCTGAGGCGTTAGGCGTTGCCAAAATTACAGTACACCGTTGGCTTGACTGCGGGCGCATCCGCGGCCTTGTGCGCTTCCCGCATTTGCAGGAGGTGGGTCGACACATGTGGTTCTTTCCGACGCCGGAGATCCGGCGTTTTATTCTCGAGAACCTTGAATGCGTAGACCTGGGCAGGGTCGAAAAACACTGGTTTGTCTCGGTTGTCAGGGGATCCTATCGACGACGTAGGTGAGGTTGTCAACGCCGGTTGAAAAGTCCCTGGCCCCCAGCAAGTGGTGATTGACTGTTTCGGCGGGCGGATGCAACATGGATTCCGGCCGGTAGAGCGGAGGCGGGCTCTGCTGGAGAGCAACCCGCCAAGGAATAGCCGGCCCGGGACTCATCGCGGACGGTGAGCGGGGGACGTGGCTTCGTTTGCGTTCCCCGTTTGCTTTCCCTTTGTAACCGTCGAGCATCACCACCGCTCGGACAGACTCTTTTCGGCAGGGGCTCGCCGAGGCGGAGTCTCGGCGCAGAGCCCAAACCACATCGGAGCGATAGATCTCGTCATGCCTTAGAACACTCATTGGCTCCTCGGAGGAATTTGTGGGTGAATCGGGCGAATCGGTGGCAGTAAACCCTCCTGCAGCAGGCGGGGGCTTCGCCCCTGCGACCCTCTGAAAACCAAAACAGAGAACCTCTCTAAGAAGAAGGAACAAGAAGCGTTCTGCTCGCCCCGCTGGTCGAAATCGAGCAGGACGCGTCGTTGGCCGGTTCCAAGTGATCACCGAAGGGACACCGATTGGCAGCCAACCGCCACTCGCAAAATGGCCGTTGGAACGAGGAGCGGCGCAGACCTTGAAATCCCAGGTCGGTTCCGCAGGGCTCGAAAATGCGACTTTTAACATGTTAAGAACAACCTGGAGCCCATTGAAACAGTGTGGCCTACTGATGTTTTCAATGCGATTTCCCATGCGTCCCGAAAACCGGCGTCACCCACAAATTCTGCTGAGGAGGCGTAGTTTGACTAGGTGCCCTGTTTCTGGGTTTTCCGCGCGTGTGCATCAAGTGGCGACTGCATGCGGCCACGCCTCTCCGTTCGCTCTTTGGCTCCAGCACTTGTCCGCACCTGAAAGGAAACTGCAAGCGAGGCGTTCCGGGATGGGTTGCGCGAAGTCGCGAAGCAGTCGACCCAATGGGCCAGTACCAAAACGTGGTTAAGCGACACATTTGCGGGCACTAAAGCTTTGAGCACATTGTGCCGATGAGTTGATTGTCAAATATGATCCGGAATTTGCTGGTTGCTGTGATTGCGAGTGGCGCGGCGCTGGCCGCGAACCCTGGGAAGGCCGCCGTCCCGCCTTCTAGGCAGATGTGGCCGACACTTGACGCGACCGAGCGACTACGAGACCGAGTGCGGGCCCTATATGCCGCGCTGCTCAACCGGCAAGACGTGCAGCAGGCTATCCCGGTCCTGAATTCCGCTCTTTGCCCCGTGGGTGACTCCGTCCCAACCCTAACTGCCGATCACCGCCTCGGCAAGTTGGACCGCTGTGCATTGCGGGGCATGAATGCACAGGGGACGCTGTCCGGCGGGCAACGCCTGACAAACCGAACGTCTCGGAACAGCTATCAGGAGCATGGCCAGAATCCTCGCCGGCTGCGGCACGCGATGCGCTATCCAACGCACGACACATCAACAAGACCATCCATAGGCTCTATCCGGAAGCCCCGGGCGCACCCAGTGAAAGCGGGTCGCATGGCAACGGACCAACACTGCAAATGGAACCGCGCCATGGCCAACCACTCATGACACTCCACGTCCTATTACCCATCACCCTCCTGTTGCCATTAGCCACACTAACTCCCGCTCAGGAATACATCATCACGACCATCGCTGGCGGGGGCATACCCACGACTGCCATTGCTTCGTTTGGCCGACTTGGCGGAATTGCGGCCGACACTACGGGGAGGCTTTATGTTGCGGCAGCCGATCTCAATTGCATCTTCAGGCTGGACCCAAACGGCACGGTAGCTCGTGTTGCAGGAACCTGCACTCCCGGCTACTCCGGGGACGGTGGTTTGGCCACAGAAGCGCAACTGTTTTGCCCGTTCGGCGTAGCGATCGACGCTGCCAACAACCTCTACATCGCTGATTACGGAAACAACCGAATCCGAAAGGTAAGCCAAACTGGCACGATTACTACGGTAGCGGGTAGCGGCTCAAGTGGTTACACGGGCGACGGCGGTCCCGCCACAGCTGCCCAATTGAACGAACCCCTAGGCGTGACCGTGACAAGCGACGGACGACTGTATATCGCCGACGCGGGGAATTCCGTGATACGCCTCGTCTCTGCGTCAGGAACAATCACCACAATCGCCGGCACCGGCCAGGCGGGATATTCGGGCGACGGCGGCGCCGCAACGGCAGCTATGCTCAACTATCCCGAGGGCCTGTTCAGTGACTCTCATGGGTCCTTGTACATCGCTGACACTAGCAATGCACGAATGCGGCTAGTGACTGCAGCCGGCTACATTACAACCGTTGCTGGTGTTGGCACTCCCGGCTATTTCGGAGAGGGGGGCGCGGCAACTGCTGCACAACTCTTCTGGCCAACGGCAATCAGCGAAGACCTCGCGGGCAATGTCTACATCGCCGATTCGTTGAACTCTTGCATACGCAGGCTGTCTTTGACAGGAATGATCACAACTATCGCAGGTGATGGATCGTTTGACTATTCAGGTGATGGTGGCCCTGCAGCCGACGCCGAACTCGACGCTCCAGCCGGCATCACGGTTGACCCGTTCGGGAATATCTATATTTCCGATTCCTACAACTACCGAGTTCGCAAAATCTCGCCGGATGGAACTGTGACGACAGTCTTGGGCAATGGTAGCGCTTCCTCGGGAGACGCAGGCCCCGCGGGTATCGCACAACTATCACAACCGCTGGGCCTCGCCATCGACAACCAGGGCAATCTCTACGTTGCCGATACAGGAAATAGCCGCGTTCGCAAGATTGCCCCCGACAACACTATTGTCACTATCGCTGGTAACGGCTCGTGGGGAGATTCCATAGACGCAGTACAAGCGACTGGCGCGTCAATTGCAAGCCCCACAGGCGTCGCTGTCGATGGTGCAGGCAATGTGTTCCTTACCAACTCCCAGTTCAATCGCGTTCTCGAGGTCAACCCCGCAGGCACACTCACCACAGTGGCAGGCAACGGATCCTTCGGCGAGGATGGAGACGGGGGATTAGCTGTCAATGCCACTATTGCTGCGCCCAATGGCCTCGCAATTGACTCCCACAATGCCCTATACATCGGCGATACTCAATACAATCATGTTCGCAAGGTTGCCAACGGAGGCATAATCAGTACCGTCGGGGGCGTCGGGACGACTTCCTATGGCGATAGTCCAGATGGCCTTGCAGTGGACGGCGCGGGCAACATCTACATGGCCAACCCCATCTGCTCCTGTGTCCGAATGGTCTCGCCTACGGGCGTGGTGTCGATTGTGGTAGGCAGCGGAGTGCATGGCTTTCAAGGTGATGGAGGCCTAGGAACGGCTGCGACGATCGATAGTCCGCGTGGAGTCGCGCTGGATGGAAACGGCAATTTGTACATCGCAGATTCCGAGAACTATCGGATCCAGAGACTCACACCTGGGGGCGTCCTTACGACGATCGCGGGCGATGGAACGCCTGGCTACTCGGGTGATGGTGGTCCAGCTACCAGCGCCTATCTTGCGTATCCATGGGGCATCGTCGCCGCCGCGAATGGTGATGTCTATTTCACGGAAGTCTATTCCGATACAGTCCGACGCCTCAGAGTTTCGCCGGCGTCTGCCGTCTTGGGTATCGCGGCGTCGCACGCGGGGAACTTCACGCAGGGGCAGACGGGAGCCATCTACACCATTACGGCGACCAACAGCGGGAACGCGCCCACCAGCGGGGTAGTGACTGTAAGCGAAACGCTGCCGGCCGGCCTGACGCTGGTGGGGATGACGGGCACAGGCTGGACTTCCTCCGGCAACGCCCGCACACGGAGCGATGCACTGGCGGCGGGCGCCGCCTATCCGGCAATTACCGTGACGGTGAACGTGGCGGCGAATGCGACATCGCCGCAAATCAACGCAGTGAGTGCCTCGGGCGGAGGGTCGGGGAGCGCGAACACAACCGACTCGACGACGGTGGTGACTCCGCAGACGCCGGCTGTTTTGAGTATCGTTGCGTCGCACACGGGGAACTTCGCGCAAGGGCAAACCGGGGCCACCTGTCTGGTCACGGTGACGAATCAGACCGGGGTGTCGGCCACCAGCGGAGTGGTGACTGTAACTGAAACGCTGCCGGCCGGCCTGACGCTGGTGTCGATGACGGGCGCAGGCTGGACTTGCTCCGGCAACGCCTGCGCACGGAGCGATGCACTGGCCGGAGGGTCCAGCTATGCGGGCATCACGGTGACAGTGAATGTCGCGGCGAATGCGTCGTCGCCACAAGTTAACTCGGTGAGTGTATCCGGTGGAGGGCCGGGGAGCGCGACTGCGAGCGATCCGACGACGGTGGTGGGGCTTTGGACAACCTTGGCAACCTCGGCGACGTCCATCTGGAGCACTTCGGCGGTGCCGGGGACGAGGTGGCTCAGCGATTCGCCGGTGACGCTGGGGGTGAAGTTCCGAAGCGACGCGAGCGGGAACATCACCGGTATCCGGTTCTACAAGGGAGTGGGCAACAACGGGACGCATGTCGGGTTGCTCTACAGCTCGAGCGGGACGCTGTTGGCGCAGGCGACGTTTAGCGGCGAAACGGCTTCGGGGTGGCAACAGGTGAGCTTCTCGACGCCGGTGGCGATCACGGCCAACACCATCTACGTGGCGGCGTACTTCAGCACCTCGGGGTTTGCCTACGATGCCGGGTACTTCACCAACACGGGGGTGGACAATGCGCCGTTGCACGCTCTGCAAACCGGGGTGGATGGGCCCAACGGGGTGTATGCCTACGGCGCTTCGGCGGTGTTCCCGGCATCCAGCTTCGGCGACGCGAATTACTGGGCGGACGTAGTGTTTTCCGCGTCGGGCTCGGTCACGAGCAGTCCGGACCTGACGATCACCGAGAGCCACACGGGCAACTTCACGCAAGGGCAGACGGGGGCCGCGTACATCATTACGACGACCAACAGCGGAAACGCGCCCACCAGTGGCACGGTGACGGTGACGGAAACCTTACCCGCCACGGGCCTGACGGCGGTTTCGATGCTGGGGACCAATTGGACCTGTACGCAGCCTGCCGGGCCTTGCAGCCGCAGCGACGCTCTGGCGGCGGTGTCGAGTTACGGGCCGATCACGGTGACGGTGAACGTATCGAGC
>JBAWDI010000246.1:0-15132 GCA_049590695.1 Bryobacteraceae bacterium | reverse complement strand
GCGCCGGAGGGATCGGCTCCATCGGCGAGCCCGGAAGAGGAGCCGCGAGCGACCGTGCGAGAGCGAGATCATTATAGCGCAGCGCGGCCACTGACGGTCACCCTCCCGACAAGCGTTCTCGCGAGCTCTCTGAATGGAACGGGGTTTCCCGTATCCGGACTTGGAGTTCCTTTGGCCCCATTCCAACGGGATGCGCGTGAGAACTAAGCCGCTGGCGCGGCGGACGCAGCCGCGTGCGTGTGCCGAGGCATTAGGAGCGGTAGTGTCGGTCACAGAAAGGAGATTTTTTGTGACCTCACTTCGTCAACGCGTGCTGAACGAGCTTCAGCGCCGCAACTACTCGGCTGAAACAACCCGCGGCTACATCCACTCCATCAAGCAGTTTGCGGAGTTCTTCGGCAAGTCGCCGGAAACGTTAGGGGCCGAGGAGATTCGGCAGTTTCAGCTCCACCTGCTCAAGGAGAAGAAACTCGCCCCCGGCACTGTCGAGGGGCGTATGTCGGCCCTGCGTTTTCTCTATAAGAAGACCTTGAAGCGTCGGGACATTGCCTACGATGACCTGGTCTTTCCGAAGGTTCCCCGGAAGCTGCCGGTCGTGCTGAGCCCCGAGGAAATCACCCGCATGATCGAGGCCGCGCCGAACCTGATGCATCGCACGATCCTGATGGTCCTCTACGCTACCGGCATTCGCCGTGCCGAGGCGTCGCTACTGAAAGTGAGCGACATCGATAGCGAACGCATGGTGATTCATATCCTCCAGGGAAAAGGTTCCAGGGACCGCGACGTGCCGATGACGCCGAAGCTGCTCGAAGCCCTCCGCGAGTACTTTCGCTGGAAGCGCCCCAAGGTTTATCTCTTCCCCAGCACCGCCGGTCATCGCGGCGTAGAGCAGCCGCTTTCGGATCATACAATCTGGTACATCTTCAGCGAAGCCGCGAAACGCGCAGGAATCAAGAAAACGGTCGGCGCGCACACGATGCGACACAGTTTCGCGACAACCCTGATGGAGGCCGGGACCGACCTGCGGACGATCCAACTTCTCATGGGGCACGCACACCTGGAACACACCATGGTGTATTTGCACCTGTCGCAACGTCACCTGCATGCCGCCCCCAACCCGCTCGATCAGATCACGGTTGGCGACCAGAACTTTTCACGAAAGCGACCGGAGAACTATCAGTCGTGACCCGGCCACCCTGGGAGGTGGCCGACATCATCCGCAGGGCGGGGGACAGATTCATCGAACGCTATCACGGTTCGCTGACGTGGGCACAGCTCAAAGTGCTCCGGGCAATCGGGCGCTGCCGCACCGCCGCACTCGGTGGCCATCGCGATCAATGCGTTCGCTGCGGGCATCAGGCCATCTCTTACAACTCCTGCCGAAACCGCCACTGTCCGAAGTGCCAGACCAACGCACGGGAGAAGTGGCTGTGTGCGCGCCGACGGGAACTGTTGCCAGTGTGCTATTTCCACCTGGTGTTCAGCGTGCCCCATTCTCTGGTACCGCTAATCTGGCAGAACAAGAAGTTCCTCTTCAGCCTGTTGTTCGAAACCAGCGCGGCTACGCTGCTGGAAGTTGCAGCCGATTCCGCCCACCTCGGCGCCGAGATCGGCTTCCTCAGTATTCTGCATACGTGGGGACAAACTCTCCAGCGCCACCCGCATATTCACTGTGTCGTACCTGGCGGCGGATTGTCGCCTGACCATGCGGGGTGGATTCGCTCACCGCCCAACTTCTTTTTGCCGGTGAGAGTGCTCAGCCGCGTCTTTCGCGGGAAGTTCGTCGCCGGATTACGGCAGGCGTTTCATCGCAAACGACTGGTCTTTCACGGCGAGTTGCAGTCCCTGGCGAATGGGAAGGCGTCTGCGGCCTTCTTGCGCAGTTTGTTCCGAGAGGACTGGGTCGTGTACGCCAAGGCGCCCTTTGGCGGGCCGGAGCACGTACTCCAGTATCTGGCCCGCTATACCCATCGCGTGGCGATCTCGAACCATCGACTCCTCTCGGTCGACGGCGATCAAGTCACCTTTCGTTGGAAAGACTACGCGCATCACAGCAAGTGCCGTGCCATGACCATCACTCAGGAAGAATTTCTGCGCCGGTTCTTGCAGCATGTCCTGCCCAAAGGCCTCCCGCGCATTCGCTACTTCGGCTGGTTGGCTAACCGCCGGCGGCGCGAGTTGCTACCGCTTTGCCGGACGTTGCTTGCGGTCGCGCCCCCGCCTGCTGTATCGAACGACAGTGAGGCCGCTGTCTGGCAGTGTCCGGCCTGCGGTAGCGCAATGCGTGTTGCGGAGCGCCTAACCGCCAAGCAGATCCTGCGGGAGCAATCGCACCGGGTCTGCATCCTTGATAGCTCGTAACGCGGCATCTCATTTGGCGCGAAACCTGCGCGCTTCGGCGTGCGCACCATATGTGTGCCTCACCGTCGAAAAACCGCCGTTCCGCTCGTCTGGGGAACGCCTCATCGCTTCATGTCCCCCCTGCTTCCGATCGGAGGCCCCTCGTTCCCCTGCTCAATCCAATCCTGCTACCCGGCATTCCACCGTCCCGCGGGCATTCAAAACCCATAGCTTGAGGGCTCCGTAGCCGCCGCGCCAGCGGCTTCCTTCTAACGCCCTTATCCGAAGTGCCCGGCCACAACCCACTGTCCTCCGTTCGACGTCTGTCGGCCGGGCACTTCCGATAAGGTGCTAGCGTTTTCCGACCAAGTGCTATACTGGAGGAAATGAAGCTCCCGCAGTTTGACGACCTGCCTTTTAACTCACGGCCTGATCTCACACCATACCTCATCCATCTAACGAAGAATACAAAGGCGGAGGACGAGTATAATGCTCTGGAGAATCTGACTAGTATCCTTAAGTCAGGCGAGATCTGGGGAAGCGATACCTCGAAGGGGTTCGTCAAAGGACCGCACACCGCCGCATGTTTCATGGATGTTCCCTTTCAGGCACTCAAATACGTGCTTACACCTGAGAACGCCGACCCGCAGAAGCCCCGATACGAGCCATATGGCATCGTTGTAACGAAGAGGTATGGTTATGATCACGGGTGCCGTCCAGATTTATATCTTTCGAACGACGAGACAGGAAGGCTCTGCATTCCTACCGATGAGCTGTGGCGCGTCGTTCGATTCGAGGTGACAGAGGAAGGGTGGATCAGTTGGCAGCACGAGAGAGAGTGGCGATGCAAGGGGAACTTCAGGCTTCCGGCGGAGACCCTAGCTGTTCTCGTAAAGACAACAGCCGAAGCGGCGCAGCTGACGGAGTGGCTAGTTGGGGATCCGGAGTACAAGTGCAAACCGAGGTCGGTTATTCCCCTCAATGTAATCTGCCAGGGACTGCTCCGCTGAGGTGCGTGCTGCCGAGGGGCGATAAGGGATCCTCGCAACATGACCATCCATACTGGCAGCCGCATCGGCTTCCACGCCATAACCCATACCAGATCTGAGCCGTGCCCTTAAAGGCTTAAGAGGCATCTGACCAATTGGCCACATTGTCGCCGACTCGTAGATCTGCCCCGTCGCCGGAAACGCCTCGGACGGCGCTAAGGGAAAACACACGAAGAGCCGGACCAAAGGGTCCAGCGCGGCCGAAGGCGTCCGCCCCACATTTGGTTGCGGCTCTGCTGCGTAGTTGGGTAGGCCATCGTTCTTCGACCCTGCCAATGCCAACCTCGCATCCTACGGCGCCCAGCCCGGCGCCACGTAGGCGATGAACATCACCGTCATGCCGATGATGCCAGCCAGCAGCAGGCTGTGCTTCAGGGTGAAACGCAACAGCCGGTATTCCTCCTCGCGCTTCATGGAGGTGGCGGCGGTGGCCACCGCGATGCTGGTCAGGCTGATCATCTTGCCCATCACCCCGCCGGCTGAATTGGCGGCGGCCATCAACACCGGGTTCATCCCCAGCTTGCCGGCGGTCACCACTTGCAGGGTGCCGAACAGGGCGTTGGCGGAAGTGTCGCTGCCGGTGAGGAAGACGCCCACCCAGCCGAGCAGCGCGCTGAAGAACGGGAATAGCACGCCGGTGGCGGCAAAGGCGAGACCCAGCGTGGCCGTGGCACCCGAGTAGTTCATCACAAATGCCAGCCCGAGCACCACCGCCAGCGTGAGTTCCGCCAGCGCCAGTTGCTTCGCGGTATGGCCCACCGCGCGCGCGAACTGGCGGGGCTTCAAGCCGGCGGCTATGGCGCCCAGAAAGGCCGCGAAGAGGCACCCGGTGCCCGACGTCGCGAGCCAGTTGAAGTTGTAGGAAGCGGCGTAGGGCGAGGGTTTGGCAACTACCGGCGGCATGCGCTCGATGGTGTTGCCGAGACCCGGCCAGTTAAACACGATACTCACCCGGTTGAATTGCGCTTGCAGAGGCTTGTAACCCCACAGGAGCACGCACACCACCAGCAGCGCGTAGGGCGCCCAGGCGTGCGCGATCTCGAGGGCGGTATGCCGGGCGCGCGGCGCCGAGTCCCCCGCCGGGTTGGCGGCCTTGAGCGACGCCCAGCCCGCACCGCTGTCGCGCGGCTTCCACAGGCGGAGCAGAACCACCAGCGCGATCAGAGCGGCGATGCCCGCCAGAACCCCGGTGAGCGGCGCCAGAACGGAATTCGAAACCAGCAACTGCGCCACGGTGTAGGAGACGCCGCAAACCGCCACGGCGGGAAGGACCCCGCGCAGGCCCTTGCGGCCGTACATCACCAGGATCAAGTAGGCCGGGACAAACAGAGAGGCGGGCGTGCAGATGCGGGCCACCGCCGCGCTGAGACCCTCGCTGGGCAGGCCGGTGGTGACCGCCAGCGTGGCGATGGGAATTCCGATGGCGCCGAAGGCCACCCCGGCGGTATTCGCCAGCAGGCAGATGGCGGCGGCGGAGAACGGCACGAATCCCAGGCCCACCAGCATGGCGGCGGCCACCGCCACCGGGGTGCCAAATCCCGTGGCGCCTTCGATGAACGCGCCGAACGCGAAGGCGATCAGCAGCGCTTGCAGACGCGCGTCTTCGGTGATGTGGCCGATGGAATCCTTGAGCAGATCGAACTTGCCGCTCTCGAGCGTCACGCGGTACAGCAGGATGGCGGCGAACACCACATAGCCGATGGGCAGAAGGCCGAACGCCGCGCCGTAGGTGGCGGCGGCGAAGAGCTTTCCCACAGGCATGCCGTAAACGCCCGCGGCCACCAGCGCGGCCGCGCCCAGTCCCGCGAGCGACGCCATCCAGGCGGGCTTGCGCATCACGCCCAGAAGGATCAACAAGGCAAAGATGGGAATGGCCGCCACCAGCGCCGAGAGCGGCAGGCTGCTCGCCACCGGCGTGTAGTTCTGTTGCCACATATCTAGCTAGTGTAGTGCGTCGCGGGCCGCCCCGACTTGACACCGCATTGCCGCCTACGGTATCAGAGGTATTCAAGACATGTGGACCCAGAACTATACCCCTCTCGCCGGCAGTCTGGCACTCTCGGCGCTGGCGGCCGCTGTTCCCGCCTTTGCCATGCTGTATTTGCTCGGTGTCCGGCGGCTTCCCGCCTGGAAGGCGTCGGTCGCCGGACTGGGCGCCGCGGTTGTCGTGGCGCTCGCCGTCTACCGCATGCCAGTGGTGCTGGTAGCCAGCTCGCTCGGCTTTGGCGCCACCTTCGGCCTGTTCCCCATCGGCTGGATCATTTTCAGCGCCATCTTGCTCTACCGCGTCGCGGTGGAGAGCGGGAAGTTCGAAATCATCAAGGATTCGCTCGGCGGCCTCACCCAGGATCGCCGCTTGCAGGCTTTGCTGATCGCCTTCTGCTTCGGCGCCTTTCTGGAAAGCGCCGCGGGGTTTGGGGCGCCCGTGGCGGTGGCCGCCACCATGCTGATCGGACTTGGGTTTTCGCCGTACTACGCGGCCAGCGTCTGCCTGCTGGCCAACACCGTGCCCGTGACCTTCGGTTCCATCGGGATTCCCATTGTCACTTTGAGCGCCGTGACCAACCTGCCGGTCAACAGCCTCAGCGGCGCTACGGCGCTGATAGTCTTGCCGGCTTCCCTGTTGCTGCCCGCGTATCTCGTCTATGTGATGGGCGGCCGGAAGGGTCTTTTGGGCGCGCTGCCGGCGGTAGTGGTCTGCGGCCTGCTCTGGGGTTCGGTGCAGTTCGCGATCGCCTGGTATGCCGGCCCGTATCTCGCCAGTATGGTGAGCGCGCTGGTGACCATGGTGGGGCTGGTCGTCCTGCTGCTTTTCTGGAAGCCCAAGGACCACTTTGTGCTCGAAAACGACCAGTCAGTCCGGGCAGCCATCAAGCGCCATTCGGCCAGTGCCGTGATCTGGGCCTGGAGTCCTTACGTGATGTTGGTGGTCATGGTGCTGCTGTGGGGCGCGTTCAAGACGGAGTTGAACAAGGTCTCGTTAGTCTTCCCGTGGCCGGGGCTCCATCGCATGGTAATGGAAATCGCCCCCGTCGTCCAATCCCCGACTCCCTACCCGGCGATTTACCGCTTCGACTGGCTGAGCGCCGCGGGCACGGCGGGCGTGCTCTCGGCGCTGCTTTCCGCGGCCTTGCTGGGACTGTCGCCGGCCAGGTTCCTCAAGGTTCTCCGGGGCACCTGCAAACAGGTCTTTCTGGCTGAAGTCGCCCTCGTCGCGGTCCTCGCGCTGGCGTACGTCATGAACTATTCCGGGGAAACCGGCACTCTCGGCCTGGTGTTTGCGACTACCGGTGTGCTGTTCCCCTTCTTCAGCGCCGTGCTGGGAGGGCTGGGCGGCTTCCTGACGGGCTCGAACACCTCCGCCAACGCGCTGTTTGGCAATCTCCAGGTGGTGACGGCCACACGCCTGAACCTCAATCCGGTGCTGATGGCCGCTGCCAACTCCAATGGCGGCATGATGGCCAAGATGATCAGCCTCCAGAGCATCGCCGTGGCGGCGACCGGCGCCGGCCTGCCCTCCTCCGACGAGGGAAAGTTATTCCGCTTCGCGCTCCGCCACAGCCTGCTGCTCACCGTGGTGGTGGCCCTGATTACGATGTTCCTGGCGTACGTCGAGCCGCAGTGGGTGCCGTAGCTAAGGAGGATTTTCAGATGTGCCAACACGCTGTTTCGCGCTGCGTGGGCGCAGGCCATTTCGCCCGCCGCCACCGATCTGTTTGACATTCAAAACGTGGCCGACGGTGTCTACTTCGCTTGCGCGCGGCCGCAGGTGGTGGCCAATTGCAATGCCGCCGTCTTTGTCAACTCAGCCGATGTGCTGGTGGTGGATGCCCATTCGAAGCCATCGGCGGCGGCGCTGATCGCGCAGATCAAGCAACAGATCACTGCGAAGCCAGTGCGGTACCTGGTGGATACGCATTTCCACTGGGATCACTCGCAGGGCAATGCCGGCTATCGCGACGGCTTCGGCAAGAGCCTCAAGATCATCGCCAGCGACACCACCAGGAGACTGGAGGCGCAGTTCTCGCAGGCCCGCTTGCGGGAATCGCTCGATCCGCACGGCCATCCGTCCCCCGGCCAGCCGCACATCCCGGTGTTGCTGGAAGCGGCGCGGCAGCAGTTGAGCGCGGCCGGCTCGCCCTAGCAGAAAGCGCAGATCGCCGGCCGGATTCGCCAGTTGGAGGCCTTTCAGCGGGAGATGCAGAACTTTGTGCCGGTGCTGCCGACCGTCACCTTTGGCAAGACGTACGTGATTAAGGACAAGGCCCACGACCTGCACGTGGAGTTTCACGGCCGCGCCCATACGGCCGGAGATGTGGTGGTGTTCTGTCCGCAAAAGTGCGTGGTGGCAAGCGGCGACATGATCCTGGGTACGCTGCCGTATCTGGCGGACAGCTTCCCCGCGGAATGGCCGGAAACCATCGATTCGGTGGCCAAGCTTAGTTTCGATCACGTGGCCGGGGGACACGGCGCAGTGCAGCATGGGAAGCAACTCATGACGGGCCTGCGCAATTACATTGAAGAGCTGGCGGCGAGGGTGGAAGCCGGCAAGAAGGCCGGGCAGCCGCTGAGCGAGATCCAGAAGAGCATGCCGGTGGCTTCCATCAGGGCGCTTCAGGCCGATGGTTACGGCGCACTGGTGCGCGCGGGCCGCAATGAGGCTGCCATGCAGGCGGCGGTGAACACGAATATCGAGCACGTGTTCAACCGGCTGGGGCAGAGCTGAGTCGCGCCGGAAAGCTGCAAGCCGTTCGGCTGTGATCCGAAGGGTTGGCGGTTCGAGTCCTACCTGGGGAGGCAAGTCGTCGTCGCTTCGAGCTTCTTACCCCTGACGAATCCGGACGGTTTCCTGCCTCCTGCCGCCCCCATAAATATGGGATACTGGCGTGATGAAGACCACACTGGAGATCCCGGACCCAACCTTCCGCAAGGCCAAGGCCACCGCCGCTGAGATGGGAATTCCATTGCGCGAGTATATTACCCTGGCTGTCGAAGAAAAGCTCTCTCTGGGCAGTCAACGCCCGGGCAAGCGCTGGCTGGAATGTGCGGGCGAACTGGCCCATCTCCACAAGGAGACCATGCGGATACAGAAGATCATCGACGAGGAATTCGAACAAATCGAACCTGAGGACCGGACTTGATTCTGGACACGAATGCCCTTTCCGCTTATCTTGACAGTACGCCGGAAGCGGTGGAGATTGTCTCCGGGGCGCGTGAGCTTGCGATCCCCGTCATCGTAGCCGGGGAGTTCGCTTTCGGTATCGCGCTGTCTCGCCACCGCGAGGCGTACGAAAAGTCGCTGCAGCGAATGCTGGACCGGTGCACTGTCCTCGATATTGGAATTGAGACCGCGCGGCACTACGCGGCCATCCGGTTGGAACTGAAGGGTGCCGGTACGCCGATTCCGGCCAACGACGTGTGGATCGCCGCTCTCAGCCGGCAGCATTCGATGCCTGTCATGAGCCGCGACTCCCATTTCGACTTGGTGGGCGGGTTGAGACGGCGAACCTGGTAGTCGGGCATGCCACCAAAGTTCGAAACGTGCCCACGACAGCGAGCCAATAACGGACATCAACGCATCAATCATGTTATGCTTTGATGTATGCGGACCACGCTCAGCCTCGATGACGATGTTGCAGTATTGCTCGAACAGATGCGGAAGGCGAGAGCTACCACTTTCAAGCGGATCGTGAACGACGCTCTGCGAGAAGGTCTGGCGCGATTGAGTTCGCCCGCTGAGACCCGGGCATTTCGTACGCAGCCGGTCGATCTGGGGCGCTGCTATTATCCCAACCTGGACAATGTCTGGGAGGTTCTGGATGAGGCGGAACGGAGCGGAACGGGCAGATGATTCTGGTCGACGTGAACCTGCTGGTCTATGCCTGGGACCGCAGATCCCCTTGGCACAAAACAGCCGTTCGGTGGCTGGATGGGAAGCTGAGCGAATCCGCCCGCGTGGGGCTTCCGTGGGAGTGCCTGCTCGGCTTTATGCGGGTGGTCACCAATCCCCGCATCTACGAGAGACCTGCGCCGGTAAACGTGGCGTGGGGGCAGGTGGAGCATTGGCTGAGCGCCCGCAATGCATGGGTACCGGTGCCGGGCAATCGCCACCAGGAGATACTGGGACGCCTTTTGATCCGGCTCGGCGGCGGTGCGAAACTGATTCCCGACGCCCACCTGGCAGCCCTTGCGATCGAGCACGGGCTAGACCTCTGCTCGACCGACGGCGATTTTGCGCGATTCGACGGTTTGCGCTGGGTGAATCCGTTGAGCCTATAGTCCGGCTCTTGGGTGGTAATCAACACCCTCAATTGCTTCGCGGATATTGCCGGTCGCTTCGGCGGGCGTCCTTCCGTGGCGGAACACAGCCGAACTTCTGTGGACCACGCCCGAGCACCCGGGCTCAGCGCAGCGGGTTGCGCCACTTCAGGCCGCGGAACCGGGCAAAGTCGGTATCGGAGGAACACAGTTCCGCTCCGTGCTCGATCGCCAATGCAGCCAGGTGCGCGTCGGATGTGAGATTTCCACCGGTGCCCAGAGGCTCGATCAACTCGCGGAGAATCGTCAGGTGGCGCGGACCCGGATGGACGATAGTCGCCGACGCCCGATCCAGCCAGGAAGCCACCAGATCAAAGGCCGTGTCCACGGGCAACGGGCGCCGGAACAAGCCCGGCCGGGTGGTCAGCCGGAGGAATGCCAGAAGAACAGTCCACGGAAAGCCGACGGCTTCCGGCCCCGACAAAGCCGATTCCAGCCAGGGCTTGGCTTTCCGGTTTAGCGGGGCGTCCTGGTTGACGGCGTATATCAGGAGGTTCGCGTCGAGAAGGATCATTTGCGCAACGAGAGCTTTCGGCTGAGTTCTTCGTCCTCTATTGAGTCGGCGACGGCCAGCGCTTTGTCCCAACGGAACTCTTGTCCCTCTCCCATCCGAAACGTTTTCTGAGTAAACTTCCGGGCGTGCTTGCGCTCTTTGCCGCAAAGCCCGATTCGTGCGGCTTCATTCAGGGCTTCCTTGAAGGAGATGGCCCGCTCCCTCATCGCGTCCCGGATCAGCCGTTCCACATCGGGATCCAGGGTCACCGTCGTCCTCATGTTGCTATCATAGCATCACGTTCATTGCTGTCATGATGCCTTATGGGGCAGCGTGGCAAACTGCACGCGACCCCGGTTTACCGGCGCAACTGGCGGGCTGCCAGCCCGCTGCAGGTTGCCAACCTGCCCCACTCCTGCCCGCTTACTACTGCTTGTCGCTCTCGATGCGCATCGCGTAAAAGCTGCGGTAGACGAACACCACGGAGACGACGAAGAATACCGCCGCCAGCGCGGTGGTAAACGCGTTGCCCTGCTTGCCCGAAAGGTTCACGGCCAGCGAGACGGCCAGCAATCCGAACAGCGTGGTGAACTTGATGATGGGGTTGAGCGCCACCGAGCAGGTGTCCTTGAACGGATCGCCCACCGTGTCGCCCACTATGCAGGCGTCGTGCAGCGGCGTCCCCTTGGCGCGCAGCTCGGTCTCCACCACTTTCTTGGCGTTGTCCCATGCGCCGCCGGCGTTGGCCATGAAGATGGCTTGGAACAGGCCGAAGAGCGCGATCGAGATCAGGTAGCCCACAAAGAAGAAGGGCTCCAGGAAAGCGAACGCCAGGGTGGCGAAGAACACCACCAGGAAGATGTTCAACATGCCTTTCTGCGCGTACTTCGTGCAGATCTCCACCACCCGCTTGGAGTCGGCCACGGAGGCTTTCTCGGCGGTCTCGAGATGGATGTGGCGCTTGATGAACTCCACCGCGCGGTAGGCGCCCGTGGTGACCGCCTGCGCGCTGGCGCCGGTAAACCAGTAGATCACCGCGCCGCCCGCCATCAGGCCCAGCAGGAATGGCGCGTGCATCAGGGAGAGCTTGCCGATGTTCGCCGTCAGACCCTTGGTCAGGGCCACGATGGTCGAGAAAATCATGGTGGTAGCGCCCACCACGGCGGTGCCGATGAGCACCGGCTTGGAGGTGGCCTTGAAGGTGTTGCCCGCGCCATCGTTCTCTTCCAGGTTCTCCTTGGCCTTCTCGAATTCCGGTGTGAAGCCGAAGTTCTTCTGAATGTCCGCGGAGATGTTGGGAAGCGTTTCGATAGTGGAAAGCTCGTAGATGGATTGCGCGTTGTCGGTGACCGGGCCGTAGCTATCCACCGCGATGGTGACCGGTCCCATGCCCAGGAAGCCGAAGGCCACCAGGCCGAAGGCGAAGACCGCCGGGGCCAGCATCAACGTCGGCAGGAACATGGTGCTGATGAAGTAGCCGACGCTCATGAGGCCCATCATGGTGAAGCCCAGCCAGTAGGCGCTGAAGTTGCCGGCCACGAAGCCGGAGAGGATGTTGAGCGATGCGCCACCTTCCCGCGAGCTGGTGACGATTTCGCGTACGTGGCGCGAATTGGTGGAGGTGAAGACCTTGACAAACTCGGGGATCACCGCGCCGGCCAGCGTGCCGCAACTGATGACGGTGGCCAGCTTCCACCACATGGTATCGTCGCCGCCGAGGGTGGGAACCATGAACCTGCTGACGATGTAAGTGAGGACGATGGAAAGGATGGAAGTGAGCCAGACCAGCGTGGTGAGGGGCGCCTCGAAGTTCATCTTATCGGCCTGGCCGAAGCGGGCTTTGGCGATGGCGCCGTTGAGGAAGTAGCCGATGGCGGAAGAGATAATCATCATGACGCGCATGGAGAAGATCCAGACCAGCAGTTGCACCTGCACGGTCTCGCTGGGTACGGCCAGCAGGATGAAGGTGATGAGCGCCACGCCGGTGACGCCGTAGGTCTCGAAACCGTCGGCGGAGGGGCCCACCGAATCGCCCGCGTTGTCGCCCGTGCAATCCGCGATGACGCCGGGATTGCGCACGTCGTCTTCCTTGATCTTGAAGACGATCTTCATCAGATCGGAGCCGATGTCGGCGATCTTGGTGAAGATGCCGCCGGCCACGCGCAGCGCCGCCGCGCCCAGCGATTCGCCAATGGCGAACCCGATGAAGCACGCGCCGGCCAGGTCGCCCGGAACGAACAGCAGGATGAAGAGCATGATGACCAGCTCCACCGAGACCAGCAGCATCCCGATGCTCATGCCGGCTTCGAGCGGGATGTGGTAGCACTCGTACGCCTTGCCTTTGAGGGCGGCGAAGGCCGTGCGCGAGTTGGCGAAGGTATTGACGCGCATGCCGAAGGCCGCCACCGAGAAACTGCCGGAGATGCCGATGACGCTGAACAGCAGGATGATGCCCACTTTGTAGACTGCCAGGCCCTGCAACAACCCGAAATAGAAAATGATGATCACCGCGATGAAACATTCCAGCACCGCCAGGAACTTCCCCTGGGTGGCCAGGTACGTTTTGCAGGTTTCGTAGATCAGCTCCGAGACTTCGCGCATGGAGTCGTGGACCGGCATGTTGCGAAGGCGGACGTAAATGATGAGGCCGAAAACGAAGCCGAAGAAGCTGATCACCATTCCGCCCAGGAGCAGGCTGCTGCCGCTGATGCCGCCCAGGAAGGTGACGTTGCTGAGACTCGGAAGCTTGAGATTGGCTTCGCCGGCCTGTTCCTGGGCCATCAGGGGCGCGGAGAGCGCCAGAACGAAGAACGCGATTAGAGCGCGTAGAACCGAACCGGTTCGGGTCATTGAGTCATTTCCTCCTAAAGGAATTGCCCGGCCTACCCATGACATTGATCTGCTCGCGGGGACCGGCACATGGACGAGTTTACCGAAGAGAAACCGAATGTTCAGTATAAGAGATCGACATGTCGGAATTCAACGCGGGGTCGCGGTCAGCGTCCAAAAGCCGGCCGCCCCGCAAATTGCGCCTGCGCTCCCAACTGCTCCTCGATGCGCAGAAACTGGTTGAACTTCGCGACGCGTTCGCTGCGGCATCCCGAGCCGGTCTTGATGTGGCCCGCGCCCGTCGCCACCGTCAGATCGGAGATGAACGTGTCTTCGGTTTCACCGGAACGGTGGGAGACGAAGCAGCGATAGTTGTTGCGCTTGGCCAGCTCGATGGTATCCAGGGTTTCCGTCACCGAGCCAATCTGGTTGAGCTTGATGAGGACCGCGTTGGCGAGTCCCTTCTCGATTCCTTCGCGGAGAATCCGCGGGTTGGTGCAGAAGAGGTCGTCGCCCACCAGCTCGATCCGCGATCCCAGGGTCGAAGTGAGGTCTTTCCACCCCTGCAAGTCGTTCTCCCCCATGCCGTCCTCCAGCAGAATGATGGGATATTGGTTCACCCACGACTCCCAAATCCCGATCAGCTCCTGCGGTGTGATGGCTTTCTTGGTCGATTTGAACAGAACGTACTTCCCGTCGTCCCACATCTCGCTGGCCGCGGGATCGAGGCAGATCGAGATATCCTCGCCAGGCTTGTACCCGGCTTTTACGATCGCTTCCAGGATCGACTCCACGGCCTCGTCGTTCGATTTCAGATCCGGCGCGAAACCGCCTTCGTCTCCGACCGCCGTGCTGTAGCCTTTCTTGCGCAGCACCTGTTTCAGGGCGTGGAAGGTTTCGATGCCCATGCGGATCGATTCCGCGAACGAGGACGCGTGGTGCGGCGCGATCATGAACTCCTGGAAATCCACGGTATTATCGGCGTGCTTCCCACCGTTCAGCACGTTCAGGCACGGGACCGGCAGCAGACATGCATTGGCGCCGCCCAGGTACCGGTAGAGCGGCAAGCGATGCGCGTTAGCGGCCGCTCGAGCGGCGGCCATGGATACCGCCAGAATCGCGTTCGCGCCCAGCTTAGCCTTGTTGGGCGTGCCGTCCAGCCCGATCATGGCCGCATCGAGGCCCCGTTGATCCGCGGCGTCCAGGCCGGTCACCGCCTTGCGGATCGCGGTGTTGATGTTGCTCACGGCCTTGGTGACGCCCTTGCCGCCGTACCTGCTTTTGTCTCCGTCCCGCAGTTCCACCGCTTCTTTTTCGCCGGTTGAGGCGCCGGAGGGCACAGCGGCCCTGCCCATGCTTCCGTCCGCGAGGAAAACATCCGCTTCTACCGTGGGGTTTCCTCTGGAATCGAGGATCTCCCTTCCAACGACTTTCACGATTTCGGTCATGAGAACGCTCCTTAGAGAGGCCAAAAAACAAAAGCTCCTGCCAACCGGTAGGAGCTATCGTTCCCGGATGTCCGGGACGGTTCAGGGTGAGGCCCCATCACCACGAGGTGAAGCTCCACTATATTTCGGATGCAGGCGTCCGCGCAACCGGCGAGCGGCGGCCCCGATTCCTATTGGGCCATGGCCGATATCGTGTTGAAAGCGGGGGGCGAGCTGCGATGTAGCGCCCACGTCGCAAAGCGGCGCCCTGCCTATGGCCTTCCTGGCGGTCTCAGAAAAGTTGGCGGAATTGCCGCGCCGTAAGACCGGCGTCCTGGACAATCCCACCCATCGTGAGCGCGTCCACGGGATCATGCCTTGGGATGGTCACGATCCGCCTGCCGTCGGTCATGACGATGTGCTTGCCTTGCCTCGCGATCTGAAAGCCAGCCTTTTCAAGCGCTCTGACAGCCCGAAGGTGGGGGATCCCAGGTATCTTCGGCACGCGCTACGCCGTGATTTCCACTTCCCTCAGGTTCTGCCGGCCCGCATTGCTGTCCAAATTAGCGGGCTAACTGCTGGCGGAAGCGGAGGGAGTCGCTTGCCGATGAGAGGCTGAGCTCCTGATACGCTGGATTGGGTCCGGCCAAGATCCAATTCAACTTCAGGAGACTCA
>JBAWDI010000245.1:0-3149 GCA_049590695.1 Bryobacteraceae bacterium | reverse complement strand
GCCCAGAGGGCACCCCGTTGCGGCCGGCGCTGCCGGAAGGCGCCGGCCTGACGCCGGATACGATTGGCCTCGCCTTGGCCAGTCTGCTGCCGGAGGGCGCCATCGTCTCCGACGAGATGGTCTCCTCCGGCGAATCCGTTTTGCGGCACCTTTCTTCGGCGGCCAGCTACGATCTTCTGCCGATCACGGGAGGGGCCATCGGCCAGGGCCTGCCGCTGGCGCTGGGCGTCGCGCTGGCGTGCCCGGACCGCAAGGTGATCGCGCTCGAAGCCGACGGCAGCGGCATGTACACGTTGCAATCGCTCTGGACCATGGCACGCGAGCGGCTGGACGTGGTGACCGTGATCCTGGCCAATCGCCGCTACCGGATTCTGGATATCGAGATGCAAAGGACCGGCGCCGGTGAAATGGGCCGGATGGCGAACGACATGGTCGATATCAGCCGGCCGGACCTGGACTGGGTGCGGCTATCGGAAGGGATGGGCGTTCCGGCGACGCGGGCAACCACGGCGGACGAATTCATGGCGCGGTTCAGGGCGGCGGTGCGCGAGAAGGGTCCGGCACTGATCGAGGCGGTTTTGGACTAGGAGCGGCTCATGCAGATTCACCTGTCACGATACGGCCAGGCATCGTCCCAACCATCTCCCGTCAACCGGATGATGGCGGCCTTCGCGAGCGATTTCCGCGACGGCGTGGACATCAACCTCGGCATCGGATACGTGAACGAGAAGACCATCCCGGTGGCCTGCCTCACGGAGGCCATGCTGGCGGTGGCGGGCGACGGCGTGAAGTACCGGCAGGCGTTCAATTATGGCGGGCCGGACGGCTCGGCGAACCTGGTCGAATCTCTGCGGCGGTTCCTGGATGAGGCCACCGTGGCGGACAACCGACTGATTATCGGCCCGTGCGGCGCCACCAGTATCCTGGAGGGACTGGCGGAGGTGATTGCGCCGGGAATCGTCGTCACCTCCGATCCCATGTACTACATCTATTCCGACGCCCTCGAACGCAAGGGCTTCGAAGTGCTCGCCGTTCCCGAAGACGACGAGGGCATCGGCCTGGCGTCGCTGGAGCTAAAACTGCGGGCGCTGGGCCGCGCCGTCGAACGGATCGCCTTCTTTTACGCGGTCACGGTCAACAACCCGTCGTGCACCATCCTGTCGAACCGGCGGCGCCGGGCGCTGCTTGAAGTGGCGGCCAGGCTGTCGCGCGAGCAGGGGCGGCGGATTCCGATCTTCTACGACCTGGCCTATGAGCTGCTGCTGCACGACCCGCGGGCCGAACCATTCGTTTCGGTCTTGCCCGAAGACGAACTGGGGATCGCGTACGAGATCGGCACCCTTTCGAAAGTGCTGGCGCCGGGGCTGCGGATCGGGTATCTGCTGGGTCCCGACGGCGAGCTGATGAACGCCATGGTGCAGAAGACCAGCGATGCCGGTTTCAGCGCGCCGCTGTTCGTTCAGGAAATGGCCAGTTTCCTGCTCGACCGGCGCATTGCGGAGCAACTGCGCGCGGTCAACGCCGGCTATCGCGAGAAGGCGGTGGCGGTGCGGGAAGGCATCGAGCGCAGCCTGGGACCATTTCTCGAGCAGTGCCGCGGCGGCAGCGCGGGTTTCTACTACTACCTGACGTTTCGGGATGTCGAGACCCACCCCTCCTCGGCCTTCTTCCGGTTTCTGACGCGCACCTCGGGCGACGCGGCGGTGGACGGCCCGGAGGGCGACCGCAAGCCGCGCGTGATGTACATTCCGGGCGAATACTGCGTCCACCCGCGAGGCGATCTGGCGGCCCGAGGCAAGCGGCAGCTTCGGCTGTCGTACGGTTACGAAGATGTGCCGCGGATCATTCGCGCGCTGGGTTGGATGCGAGAGGCGGCGGAATTCGCGGTTGTGCGTGGAGAGAGATAAGGAGCAGTCGCATGGAGGCGAAGCTGAGGTTCAAATACGATCGGGAGGCCGACATTCTCCACATCGACAAGTGCCCGCCGTACGCGGAGCAAGAGTCGGAGGAATTGCCGGACGAAATAGTCGCGCGGCTCAACCCCAAGACCGGTGAGGTTGAGAATCTCGAGGTACTGTTCTTCACGACACGGCTTTTGCGGGCGGACCTCTTCGAGCTGCCCGTCACTGCCGATCTGCGGCTTGTCGGCACCGGCCGCGCCTAATGCATCGCCGCGGCGATGATCCAGCACAAGCCCAGGACCACGGCTCCAGCCAGGATGGCCGCGGCGACGTTGCGCTCCTGCACAATCTCCTTCCAGAGATTTAACGGCGCCAGTTTCACCACGATGGCGAATGCCACCACAAAAACCAGGACGCCGAGGGCGGCGAAGACGAGGGCGTTGAGGACCGGGAATTCGCTCATAGGTGACCGTCCAGCCAGGCGCGCCAGCGGTCGATCCCCTCGCCGGTGGTGCAGGAGACGTCCACGATTTCGATGCCGGGCTGCACGCGGCGCGCGTTTTCTTTAGCCACCTCGGCCGAGAACGGAACGTAGGGCAGCAGGTCGATCTTGTTGAGCACCATCAGGTCGGCGTGGTGGAAGGTGGCCGGATATTTCAGCGGCTTGTCCTCGCCTTCGGTGACGCTCAGCAGCACGGCGCGGGCCTCCTCGCCAAGATCGTAGCTGGTGGGGCACACCAGGTTGCCCACGTTTTCGAGGAACAGAATCTCGAGGTCTTCCACGGGCCAGCCTTCGAGGGCGCGCTCCACCATGCGGGCGTCCAAATGGCAGGCGCCGCCGGTGGTGATCTGGCGCACGGGGAATCCGAAATGCTGGAGGCGGCGCGCGTCGTTATCGGTCTGGATGTCGCCGGTGAGCACGGCGATGCGGCGCTCCGGGGCGAAGCCTTCGAGCGTGCGCTCCAGCAGCGAAGTCTTGCCGGAGCCGGGCGAGCTGATCAGGTTCAGGCAAAACACGCCGTGTTTTTGAAACCGCTCGCGCAGGGTGGCGGCGATGCGGTCGTTTTCGTTGAGAACCTTGCGTTCGAGGGGAACGCGCATCAGGGCTCCTCCAGTTCCAGGTACGTTAATTCCATTTGATCACCCCCGGCGGCTTCGGTGTCGGGGGAGCCGCAGGCGGAGCAGGCGGGGTTCCACTCCACTACGCGGAACGCGGCGCCGCAAGCGCGGCAGCGGCGGGTCCAGGGG
>JBAWDI010000244.1:0-2336 GCA_049590695.1 Bryobacteraceae bacterium | reverse complement strand
GCGCTGGCCATCGACAAAGGCGCCGGCGGAGAGGAAGCCGCGCGCGTCGAGCGCGCCGTCGGGCGCTCCGGCGTGAAGGCCGCGTTCTGGGAAGGCTCCTTCGCGGGTTTCGCGGCCATCATCGCCGCCAGCCGCTTGTACGTGGGCTACGACTCCGCCGGGCAGCACGTCGCGGCCGCGTGCGGCGTGCCGTTGGTGAGCATCTTCGCCGGCTTTCCCTCCGCGCGGATGTTTCACCGCTGGCGCCCCACCGGTGAGCGGGCCACGGTGATTCGCGTGGACCGGCCCGACCCGCTGGAGACTCTCGAACGGGTCCGGGCGGTAATTGACGGTTGACTCTGTGCGGCGATTTCAATATGTTTGGTTGTAAGAGGTGATTCATGTTCCGTAAATCAGCGGTATTGCTGCTCGCTCTGTCGGCTCTCACTGCCGCGCAGGCGCAGGAAAAGAAGCGCGTGGCGGTGATGAACTTCGACTATGGCACCGTGCGCAGCGCGGTGGCGACGATCTTC
Organism: Bryobacteraceae bacterium; assembly: GCA_049590695.1. Taxonomy (GTDB): domain Bacteria; phylum Acidobacteriota; class Terriglobia; order Bryobacterales; family Bryobacteraceae; genus Fen-178. The sequence continues at coordinate 1,824 of JBAWDI010000244.1, read as the reverse complement.
GGCACCGATCAGGATGTCGGGAAGGGAATTACCGACCTTCTGGTCGACAAGCTCGTTTCGGACGGCACCTACCGCGTCATCGAGCGGGCTGCTCTCGATAAAATTCTCGCCGAGCAGAATTTCTCGAATAGCGACCGCGCCGACGCTAATACCGCGGCCAAGATCGCGCGCATCCTCGGCGTGGACGCCATCATCATCGGCAGCATCACCCAGTTTGGCCGCGACGATAAGAGCACCAACGTCGGCGGCGGGGCGCTGGGCGGCGTCACGGGGCGCTTCGGCATCGGTGGCGTGCGCAAGAGCCAGTCCACCGCGGTGGTGCAGATCACCGCCCGAGTGATCGATACCAGCACCGCCGAAATCCTCGCTAGCGCCTCCGGCAAAGGCGAGTCGTCCCGCTCGGGCACGGGCCTCCTCGGAGCGGGCGGCGGCGGCTATGGGGCGGGTGGGGGCGGGATCGACATGAAATCCAGCAATTTTGGCGCCACCATCCTCGGCGAAGCCACCAACAAGGCCGTCGGCGACCTGGCCCAGCAGTTGGATGCCAAGGCCGGAGCGCTTCCCACCACCGTGGTGCAGATCAACGGATTGGTGGCGGATGCCGAGCCCGACGGCACCGTGATCGTCAATGTGGGCTCTAAGAACGGTGTGAAAGTCGGCGACCGGCTGGACATCCGGCGCAAGATCCGCGAGGTGAAGGACCCCAGCACCGGCAAGGTGATCCGCAGCATCGAGGATTCGGTCGGCTCGATTGTCATCACCGAAGTGGACGAAGGGTCGGCCGTCGGCAAGTTTACGGGAGCCGCTCCGGCCAAGGTGGGAGACACGGTATCCAATCCGAAGTGATCGGGCAGGCTCGTGAATGGCTGGCCCAGGCGGCCTCCGTGGCCGTGCTGACCGGCGCGGGCATTTCCGCGGAGAGCGGCATTCCCACGTTCCGCGGCGGACCCGGAGGGTACCCCGGCCTGTGGAAGAGTTACAAGCCTGAAGATCTGGCCACGCCCGAAGCTTTCGCGCGCGACCCGCGCTTGGTGTGGGAGTGGTATAACTGGCGGCGCGAGCTGATCGCCCAGGCGGCGCCCAACCCCGCCCACCTGGCCCTGGCACAACTGGAAACCCGCAAACCGCGGTTTACCCTCATCACGCAAAACGTGGATGGTTTGCACGACCGCGCCGGAAGCCGCCGAATCCTCAAGCTCCACGGCGATATCTGGAGGATGCGCTGCACCGTTTGCGGCGCCAATTGGCCGGATCGCCGCGCGCCGTTGCCCAGGATTCCGCCGCACTGCCACTGCGGCGGACTGGCGCGGCCCGGCGTGGTCTAGTTCGGCGAGCCTCTGCCGGACGGCATGATGAACGAAGCCGAACACGCTGCCGCCTCCGCCGAGGTTTTCCTGGCGATCGGCACTTCGGCCGTGGTGTACCCGGCCGCCGGCCTGGTCCCCTACGCCCGCCAATCCGGCGCGAAGGTCATTGAAATCAACCCCGAGCCCACGCCTTTTTCCGCGATGGTAGACGCCGCCTTCCAGTCCCCCGCCGGCGAGCTGCTCCCCAAGCTGCTATAAGAACCCGGGTACCCTCTGGGTCCGTCTGTCCCACTTTCGTGCGCATGGGCTTGAGTTTTTGTGGGGCAGGCGCTTTCGCCCAATGCCACTTAAATAAGCCTGGTGTGGTGCGACGCAAGAAATGCGCCTGCGCTCGATCCGTGGAGCGACCTTTCAGGTTGCCACGTCGGCGTCCGTGCCGACGTTCTTCGGGGTGTAGTGGTCCCCAAAATTGAGACACGGGGCATACCGACACTTTGCCATTGAAAGGAGAATGGAA
>JBAWDI010000243.1:0-9658 GCA_049590695.1 Bryobacteraceae bacterium | reverse complement strand
GCCGCTATACCGGCTTCCTCGGCCTCGTCGTCATCCTGGCGTTCGCGTGGCTGTGCTCCACGCACAAACGATCCATTCGCTTGCGCACCGTTGCCTGGGGCCTCGGCTTGCAGTTCGCCTTCGCGCTCCTGGTGCTCAAGACCCCCTTCAGCCAGGTGCTGCGCGCCATTAGCTCGGGCGTCGCCGCGCTGTTCGGTTACGCCAACGTAGGCAGCGCCTTCGTCTTCGGGAAGCTGGCCGATAGCGACGCGGTGGGCGTCATCTTCGCCTTCCAGGTGCTGCCCATCATCATCTTCATCGCGTCCTTCTTCTCGATTCTCTACTACCTGGGAATTATGCAGGTGGTGGTGCGAGCCATGGCTGTGGCCATGCAGAAAACCATGGCCGTGAGCGGCGCGGAGTCGCTCAACGTGGCCGCCAGCATCTTCATGGGCCAGACCGAAGCGCCGCTCACCATCAAGCCGTTCCTGGCGGGCTTGACGGAATCCGAGCTCTTCACCGTGATGACGTGCGGCATGGCGCATGTTTCGGGGGCCGTGATGGCGGCCTACGTCATAGTGGGGCACGTCGAGATCCGCCACCTGCTGACGGCGGTGATCATGACCGCGCCGGCCACCATCATGCTGGCCAAGATATTCATCCCGGAGACCGAGAAGCCCGCCACCGAGGGCAAGGTCGATATCCAGGTCGAGAATACCGCGGTGAACGTCATCGACGCCGCGGCCCAGGGCGCGGGAGATGGGCTCCGCCTGGTCTTGAACATCGCCGCCATGTTGATCGCGTTTCTGGCCCTGATTGCCATGCTCAACGGGATGCTCCACTGGGCCCACACGCTGCCCTACCTCGGCTGGCTGCCGGAGTCGCTCGAAAAAATCTTCGGCATTGTCTTCGCGCCCGTCGCCTGGATCATGGGCGTGCCCTGGCACGACGCCTCGGCCATCGGCGACCTGCTGGGCACGCGCCTGATCACCAATGAGTTTGTGGCGTTTGTCCAACTGGGGCCGATGCAGAAGACGCTCGATCCGCGGTCCTTCACCATCGCCACCTACGCCCTGTGCGGGTTCGCCAACATCAGCTCCATCGCCATCCAGATCGGCGGCATCGGCGCGCTGGCGCCCAACCGCAAGTCGGACTTGGCGCGATTGGGAATCCGCGCGGTTGCCGCCGGCTCCATGGCCAACTTCATGTCGGCCTGCATTGCGGGGATGTTGCTATGATCCAAGAAGCCAAACGCTATATTGAAGAGCGCACGCCGCTGCGCCCGTCCATCGGCGTGGTGCTCGGCAGCGGCCTCGGCGCATTCGCCGGCGAGTTGACCGAGGGGACGGAAATCCCTTACACCGAGATCCCCGGCTGGCCGGCCTCCACCGCCGTGGGCCACGCGGGCAAGCTGACCGTCGGCAAGCTCGGCGCGCTCGGCGTCGCGGTGATGGCCGGGCGCGCCCACCTCTACGAAGGCTATTCGCCCGCCCAGGTGGCTCACGGCGTGCGTGTGCTCGGCGCCATCGGTGTCCGCTCCATCGTGTTCACCAACGCCGCCGGCGGCATCAACCTGGCGCTCGAGCGCGGCGGCCTGGTGCTCATCTCCGACCACATCAATCTCCAAGGCTCCAACCCATTGGCGGGACCCAACGACGATTCGCTCGGGCCGCGCTTCCCGGATATGTCGGAAGCCTACTCGCGCGACTACCGCGAGGCCGCCCAGCTCGTGGCGGCCGAACTGTGCGTCTTTATGCCCGAAGGCGTGTACGCCGCCATGCTCGGGCCCAGCTACGAGACCCCCGCCGAAATCCGCTACCTGCGCACCATCGGCGCCGACGTGGTGGGCATGTCCACCGTGCCCGAAGTGATTGTGGCCAACCACATGGGCATGAAGGTGCTGGCCATCTCCTGCGTCACCAACATGGCGGCCGGCGTCATTCCGCTACAAAAGATCAGTCACGAGGAAGTGCTCGAGACCGGCGCCATGGTGCGGGATACGCTGGTGCGTTTTCTAAAGGCGCTGCTGCCCAAACTGGAGCCTTAGCCTTGCCCGACGCATTGCTCGCCGCCGCGCTCGCCGCCCGCGAAAACGCCTTCGCGCCCTATTCCGAATTCCGCGTCGGCGCCGCCATCGAAGATACCGCCGGCCGCATCCATACCGGCTGCAACGTCGAGAACGCTACTTACGGCCTCACCGTCTGCGCCGAGCGCGTGGCCGTTTTCAAAGCCATTTCCGAGGGCGTCCGCAAGTTCCGCCGCGTGGCCATCGCCGCCGATACCGACTCGCTCACCCCGCCCTGCGGCGCTTGCCGCCAGATCCTCTGGGAATTTTGCGGCGACATCGAGATCGTTCTGGTCAACCCGCGCGGCAAAACCGAAACCTATCGTCTCAAAGATCTTTTCCCGAAGCCCTTCGATGTTTCGTATCTGTAGCTTTTTCCTCTTCGTCTTCACCCTGGCCGGCGAACCTGCCGACTGGATCTGGAGCGCCCGGTATGTCATTACCGAAGACGCGCAGCACCGCGTCATTGAGAACGGTGCCGTGGCCATTCGAGCCGACCGCATCGTGGCCGTCGGCGCCAAGTCCGAAATCGACGCCCGCTTCCAGCCCCGTCAGCGCCTCGACCGTCCCGACGCCATCCTCGCTCCCGGCCTGATCGATACCCATACGCACGCCGCCATGTCGCTCTTCCGCGGAATCGTCGACGACGTGCCGCTCCAGGTCTGGCTCGAAAAGTACATCTTCCCGGCGGAAGCCAAAAACGTCTCCCCCGAGTTCGTGCGCTGGGGCACCCGCCTCGGCTGCCTCGAGATGCTGCTGGGCGGCACCACCACCTTCACCGACATGTACTACTTCGAGGACGTGGTGGCGGAAGTGGCCAAAGAGGCCGGCATGCGCGGCGTGTTGGGCGAGACCATCATCGGCTTCCCCGTCCCCGACGCCAAGACCCCCGCCGACGCCCTCAAGTTCACCGAGCGCTATCTCACGCGTTTCCGCAACGACCCGCTAGTCGTGCCCGCCGTCGCCCCGCACGCGCTCTATACCAATTCCGACGCCACTCTGAAGGCCGCGCGCGCCCTTGCTAACAAGTACAACGCCCCGCTGATCATTCACCTGGCCGAAACCAAAAAGGAAACCGACGACGCCCTGTCTCAACGCCACATGACGCCCACCAAGGTCTTGGATAGCCTTGGTGTATTCGCCGGCCGAACCGTAGCCGCTCATTGCGTGTGGGTCAACGAGGCTGACATGGCGATTCTGAAGGCGCGCGGCGTCGGCGTTGCGCACTGTCCTTCGAGCAACATGAAACTGGGTAGCGGCGTGGCGCCGGTCGTGCGCATGTTGTCGCTCGGCATCAATGTAGGCCTAGGCCCCGACGGCCCCGCCGGCAGCAACAACGACTTCAACATGTTCGAGGAAATGGACCTGGCCGCCAAGCTGGCCAAGGTGACCGCGCTCGATCCCCAGGTATTGCCCGCCACCACCGCATTAGAGATGGCGACGATTCGCGGCGCGCGGGTGCTAGGCATGGAAAAGGAAATCGGCTCGCTAGAAACCGGCAAGCGCGCGGACCTGATCATGGTGCGCGTAGACCGCCCCAACGCCGTCCCGTTATACAACGTCATCTCGCAGATGGTTTACGCGCTCAAGGCCGAAGACGTCCGCGACGTAATGGTCAACGGCGCCCCGGTAGTCCGCGACGCGAAAATCCTCACCTTAGACGAGCGCGCGATCCTTCAAAAAGCCGAAGAATACCGCGCCAAAATCACCGCGTCGCTGAAGTAGATCATTCGTACACGGCAGGCGATGAAACCAAATGACATGCCACGTTCACTTTTCGCGTTCGCTTCCGGTCCGAATGGCACAGTCATCGGGTCCATCGATAAGACTGCGTTCTGATTGGATCAACCAGCGGCCATCGATTTTTCGCAGCCCGTACACGGCCCCGCCATCGAAATTCGGAGTGCAATTTTGAATCCGAGCGTCGTTTCTATACACCGTCAAGTACCACGTTTCATTGGTGTACACCCTTGCGTATTCGGGTGAGAGCAAGGTGGGTTTGAGGACCTCAAAGCGGTCCGACTTCGATTCGGGCCCATATTTCAAATTGTATTTTGCTAGCCGCTGGTCTGCAGCAACGATCTTCTCAGCGGCATCTCCGCCCTGTGCGGCCGGTATCCAGTACGTGGACAGCGCGCTCCTGTCGAGCCCCTTGGGATCACGAAACAGCCCCAGATACTTGAATTTCTGTGACGCCGTCACGATCTGTTCAATCTCAGTTTCGTCAGCCGACTTCGGCGGAAGGGCAGTCTGAACCTGTGATCCGTCCGCGGGCAAGATTGTCGCCGAGTGGCGAAATAGGAGTCTCCCAACGTCGTAACTGGTGACCGCCACGAATGCCGTGGCGGTCACCATCGCGAAGGCGGTGAATACGATTGAAAGTCCTAGGTGCGGCACGGACTTCTCCGTGGGCTCGCCCTGGGTGCGCTTCAGGACCACGTTGTCGATGTTGTATAGGGCGACTTCATACTCCTCCGTTGCAGGGTCGACGACCTGGAAGCTAAACTCAATGGAGTCTCCGGGTGGAAACTGGGGCACTTGCCACCTCAACGCTTTCTTCCAAGGCTCGCTCGGCGCACCCTCCATTCTTTTCAGGGCGGCCTTGCTCAGCACGGGTCGCGAGACCCAGGGTTCCACATCTTCACTGGAAAACTCAAACTGAATTTCTGCTCCTCTGAGGTCCTTATCTGATGTGTTGCGAAGCGTCAACTGGTATTCGCGAACATTATTGATCTCAACGGGGGCCTCACCGGGTTTGGCAGGTACACGGAACAACTTGATGCCCCTGAGTTCGGAGGCGACCGGATTGCGGTTTACCCTCTCAATTACCGGAATTGCGCGGGTCCGCCCTCGCCGCCGCCGAAACCGCTCTGTTATCAGGGCGCCCATTGCTCCGCCGCCTAGAAGAGCGAACAGCAGAGCGACGATCTGAACTGCCATATCCGGCTCCGGAACCCCAAGTCTACCCAATGGCACCCCGTCCGTCAATATAAGCCTACTCGCAACGCGCTGAAAACACGGGGGCCAACATAATTCTGTGGATCATCGTCATGATCGCTCCCGTAACACGCCCGTTCGCGTACCGACCCAAGGGGCTGACGCCGATCCGGTGAGGCACCGGCAGGGACGCCACGGAAGTAATCCTGCAAGATCAAGCCGAGTATTCTCTTGGGTTACGTTGACTGGCTGGATGTAATCAGTCCCACAAATCCGGGAACTGTCTTGCCCAAAATCTTCAAAAGCTGCGGCAGGCTCCGACTTCGGTCGGCGGCCTGTTCTCGCGGCTTCGTCATGACGATAGCCGGTTCTTGATGGTAGAGGGCGACGAGAAATGACGCGGGGTGAAGGGCGACGACTCCCCATGGCTCAAGGTGCTCTTTCCGGAAGTGCCGGAGGTTGAGGGTCACGACGATAGATGCCCACAGGAGACCGCGGCGGCAAGAACGTGCCGGTCGTTCTCGTGGTTTGCCATGCGGGAAATCAGTGGCCCATGTCCCGTCACCCACGCATCGCCAAAGTGCGAAAGCAGTTCGCTCTGAAAATAGGAAGTGAGCTCGGCAGGCCATCCCAGCTTAGATTCCAACGTGCGGACCGTTTCCGCCATAACCTCCGCCGGCCATCTCGGCTCGCAGAGCGGAGGGGCCTCGGCAAGCCGGAGCAGCGTGTCGCACAGAGAGAAGTTGGCAAGAACGCAGGCGTCAAGAACTACCAGCGGGCCGGCGCTCATTCCTGACTTGGCACGAGCACGCGCTCGTAGAGGCCGGCAGCATCGACGGCCTGGCCGATTCTGCGAAGCGCCTGAAGCCGCTGCTGGCTGCGTTGGCGTTGATCGAGGAAGTACTCGACCGCGGTTTCGACGAACTGATTCAGATCCCGGTACTGGCCGGCGGCCAATTCCTCCTTGACCCGATTTTCGATCTCAGCGGACAGGCTGACGTCCATGGCCGTTCCTCGTGTCTTGATTTTACGACAATCGTGAACATATCCGGGGCTGACCGAGTATTCAATGCTGCCGCCGGCCAGCCCTAGCTCGCCCGGCGGATCTCTTCGCGGACCACGCGGCGCAGCGTCTCCTCCAAAGGTTCTCGGGAGCGCGCGATGAACTGGCGGAGGGCATCGTTAATCAGGCTCTGATAGTTGCCGCCAGCGGCTTTGTCGACCTGATCTCGGAACCAAGCGATTACGTCCTCATCCAAACGGATCGTAATCCTGGTCTTCCCCTTCGGGACGGGGATCACGGGTCCACGCTTCGCTTTTGAGAAATCGTATTCACGTTTCATTGCTTTCCTCGGCGGCCACAGCATCGGCCAACGCTACCCCGTGCTTCCGTGCATTCAGCCGCGCCTTGCGCGGATCCCATTCCACCCGCATTCGTGTACAATTGTACACCAACTTCGCGCCCCGCCACCCGCTTTTCGCGCTATACTCACCCCTTGAAAACCGCTTTCTTCGCCCACGCCCGCCCCGACCACGCCTTCGCCAGCCAACTGGCCGAATTCCTCGAGTTTGGCTGCAATCTTACCTGCTACGTCGAGGACGGCCTGATTGGCGAGGGGCAAGACCTCATCTCGATGGCCGAAGAGGGCCTCTCCGCGGATGTGCTGGTGCTGCTGCTCTCTAAGGCGTCCTCTCCGCCACGCTGGCTACGGGAACGGTGGGAGCCCGTTCTCTTCGACCAGGCGAGGTCCGGCGTGGAGGTGGTCACGGTGCTGCTGGAGGAGTGTACTTTCCCACAGTTGTTGCGGCGCCGGAATTTCATCGACGCCACCACCAACCGGCTCACCGCCCGGCGGCTGCTGAAGCGTTGGTTCTGGCAACGGGAGCGCGAGTTGGCTGAACGGCCGGCCACCGGATTTTCGGGCGACCTCGAGGATCTATACTCCACTCTGGCCGATCGCGCGGGCACCCTGCTCGTCGGCGGCGCCGCCGCATCGCGTTTCGCGAGCGAGGCGGCGCAGGAATTTGAGGCGGTACTCTGGGTGCCGTGCCACGGTCGCACGCTCGCCGAAGCCGCGGGAGAACTGGGCAGCCAGCTCGGACTCGCGCTCGATGATCCGCCAAAGGAAAACTGCCGCCGCATCCGCGATCTGCTGGCCGCCCGCCGCTGCCTTGTGGTCTTGGATGCTCCTGGCCCCGAGATTTCAGCGGAGCTGACCGCCGCGGGACGCACGTCGAACGCAATCACGCTCGAGCCGGTGACGATTTTAGAGACTCCCCGGACTCCGGCGTATGCCCGAAGTCTGATCGCCGCCCGGCGCTACGCCGAGGCATACGAACTGCTTTACCGGCTGCTGGACGCGGTAGTCGATCCGGACGGCTGCGCACGCGAGCTGACCTGGATCTGCGAGCATTGGGATCGCGTGGAAGAGGCCAATGCGCTGCGGTTCAACTATGCTCCGCCGGGTGGTGAGCAACTAAAGCTCTTTTGAGATCTACCCTGCCACCCGGAATCCATAATCCGCGTACCGAAACTCCGGCGGGATACTGCTTCTGGCCGCGCACCTCGAAAACTTGATGTGATGCCGCCACGCCCCTCCGCGCGACGCCCTTCGAACCCCCCGCGCCGGCCCCTGCGGATTTTCCCCCGGCGACACTGCGTAGTACCCCGCGTCGTACCAATCCGAGCACCACTCATGCACGTTCTCGCACATGTCGAAAAGCCCGTACCCATTCGGCTCGAACGCCGCCACCGGCTCCGGCCCCTGTTGCCACCGCCCCGCCTCGTACACACGCGCCGCATCGCCCCAAGGATACAGCTTCCCCTCCACCCCGCCGCGCGCCGCGAATTCCCATTCGGCCTCGCTCGGCAATCGCACGTGCCGGCCCCACTCCGCCGAAAGCCAGTGGCAGTACGCCATGGCATCGAACCAGTTCACCGAAGTTGCCGGCGCGGTCTCGTGCGCGAACGCCACCTTCTCGCGCCCGGCGGCTTTGCGAAATGCCTCCCAGTGCGCGTTGGTCACTTGAAAGCGGCACAGCAGGAATGGCGCCACCGTCACCCGGTGCACGGGCCTCTCATCGTCGCGGCCGTTTTCCTGACCCATCGGAAACTCGCCGCCGGGAATGCGAATCAGGTCGCTTGGTTCGAGGTGAGTCTCGCTCATGTTCCACCATCGAAAACTGGAGCTTGCGCTCGTTGGCGTCCACGCGGTCCAGCGTCACCCGCACGCGGTCGCCAATCGAAAACTCGCGCCGCGTGCGCTTGCCTACGATCTTGTGGACGTTCTCGTGATAAGTGTACTCGTCCCCGGGGAGGGTGTCGATGGGCACCAGTCCCTCGATGAACAAATCGGCCAGTTCCACGAAAACGCCGTACTTCGCCGCGCTGATGATGAGCGCGTCGAACTCCTCGCCCACCCTCTCGGCCATGAACCGCACTTTCTTCCACTCCACCAGCTCGCGCTCGGCATCGGCCGCGCGCCGCTCCGATTGCGAGCACTCCTCGGCGATCTCGGCAACTTCGGAAACTGGAAAACGTTCCGTCCCCGGGTATTGCACGGGTTCTACATGTCCCCGGTTTTTGAGCAGCCGGTGCACCACCAGGTCGGGGTATCGCCGGATGGGCGACGTGAAATGAGTGTACGCCTCCGCCGCCAGCGCGAAGTGGCCCACGTTTTCCGTGCTGTACCGCGCCTGCTTCAGCGAGCGCAGCATCAGGTAGCTCAGGATGCGCTCCTCGGGCTTGCCTTCGATCTTCGTCACCAGCCGCTGGTAATTTCGCGGCCCGATGTTCATCCCCGAATCGGCCACCACGATTTCCCTCCGCCGCTTGGTGCCGTCGCGGTGCCGGTCGGTGATGCCGAACTTCTTCACCGGAACGGCGCCGATCCCCAGCGAGTAGCCGAAGTGCGTGGCGATTTCCTCGAATTCCATCACCCGCTTGGGGTCGGGCTTTTCGTGGATGCGGAAGAGCGAGACCGCCCCCGAGCCCGCCACCGCCTCGTTGGCCGCCAGCATGAACTCCTCTATAATTCGGTGCGCGATGTTGCGCGGCGCGCGCGTCACGCCCGTCATGGCGCCCCACTCGTCGAATTCGATGAGCGGCTCGGGCAGGTCGAAATCGATGGATCCGCGCCGCACGCGCTTGCGGTTGAGCACCACCGCCAGCTCCCGCATCAGCTCGAATCGCGCCACCAACGGCCGGTAGCGGTCGCGCAGAGCGGCGTCGCCCTCAAGCACCAGGTGAACGTCGGTGTAGGTCATGCGCTCCACGCTGCGAATCACGCCGGGGGTAAACTCCTCGGCCACAACTTCGCCCTGGTGGTCGATCTCCAGCAGCGCCGAGAGCACCAGCCGGTCCGCGTGCGGCACCAGCGAGCAGATGTCGGTCGAAAGCTCGAACGGCAGCATAGGCACCGCGCGGTCGGGGAAATAGACGCTGGTCCCGCGCAGCCGGGCCTCGGCGTCAATGGGAGTTCCGGGCTGGACGTAGTGGCTGACGTCGGCGATGTGGACGTCGAGCGCGTAATTGCCGTTCCCCAGCCGGTCCACCCACACGGCGTCGTCGAAATCGCGCGCGGTCTCGCCATCTATAGTGACGACGTCCATGGCGCGGAAATCGCGGCGGCCCCGGATATCGATCGCATGCGGGATTCGCTCGGCCTGCTCGATGAC
>JBAWDI010000242.1:0-2265 GCA_049590695.1 Bryobacteraceae bacterium | reverse complement strand
CCCTGGCCGAGCATGGCGCGCACATTGTGGCGCGATCCGGAGCGCTACCGGCAGCAGTACTGGGAGCGCATCGACGGCGTGTACATGACGGGCGACGCCGCGCGCCGCGACCAGGACGGCTACTACTGGATTCTCGGCCGCGTGGACGATGTCATGAACGTCAGCGGCCACCGGCTCAGCACCATGGAAATCGAATCCGCGCTGGTGCGCCACCCCGCGGTGGCGGAAGCCGCCGTGGTAGGCAAGCCGCACGAGATCACCGGCCAGGCGGTGGCCTGCTTCGTCACCCTGAAAAAGGGCACTTGGAATCACCACGAGCTGGCCGAAGACCTGCGCAAGTGGGTAGCGCACGAAATTGGCAGCTTCGCCAAGCCGGAGCAGATCCGCTTCACCGACTCGCTCCCCAAAACCCGCAGCGGCAAGATCATGCGCCGCCTCCTCCGCGAAATCGTGACGTCTAATTCGGTGACAGGCGACGTAACCACCCTGGAAGATTTGTCGGTGGTGACGCGCCTGGCGGCGCAGCATGACGAAGAGTAGGGCGGAGCCATGACAACCATGGTCGATCCGCGTAGAATTGGAAGAGAGAACCAGCATGACCGTCAGAGTGGAACTGAGTCGCGTGCTGGGATGAGGCCCCCCGCCAGATGTTCGGGAGATCACACCAGCGACGGCGCTATTCTTCGTTATTCAGTACTTGCTAACCCGTGCGTAGGGGGCGCTACGCGAGCAGTGTGGTCCCTGCGTGAACAGCAGCCAGCGCCTGGTCCATAGTGGCTACTGAGCCGCCGTGTTTCCGCGCCAACGCCACAAGGTAAGCGTCAGTGACCTGCCTATGCCCGGCGATTCCCCTGGTTGGCATATCGAGATAAGAAACATCGTCCGGCCAGAATTCGTGCCGCGGGAGGGAGAAAATGGATTCGAGTAGAAGCTTTGCGGATTCCGCCGTCGCCTCCACACCGGCCCGCAGGTGGAAACGGAAAAGCGCGCCTTGCGTGATGGGACATGTTGCAAACTGATGCCCCTTGAGGAACCACGCCGCCGCGCGCGCGTTTAGACTGTGTTCGGGCGTCGCCAGTGCGATGAGGACATTGGAGTCCAGCAGGTAGACCTTACTCTTCGTCATCGATAGCCTTGACGTCCTCGGTGGTCACGGGCCGGGCGCAACGGAAGATCGGGAAACCGTAATCGCTCATCTCTATGGATGCGCCTTTCGCCCCTTTCGACGATTGCAGAATGAGGTCGCCAACCACTCGTCCGAGGCTGCGGTTCCGATCCCGGGCGATGGCCTTGGCGATGTAGTAGGCCTCATCTGAAATGTCGAGCGTGGTTCGCACAACAACATAATAGCACAAGCGCACAAAACTCTAGCGGGTTGATCGGCACCCTCGTTTCGGCTCCCCAGCAACCAAGGTCTCCAACCACCTCTCCACCCGTAACGTTTGATTACAAGAGAAGACTTCGCGCGAATCTCGCCCTGGAATCCACTCACCGGAGCATCAACTGGTCAACTGATCGCCAGTTTGACGGGCTTGCCGACACGACTGAGCATCTCCACGAGCGTATCAATGGTGAACTTGGCCGTTTTTTTGTTCACCACGTCGGACACCCGCGGGCGCGAAATCATCAGAATCTCGGCGGCCTCGGCCTGCTTTAAGTGATGTTTCGCAATCCAGATAGACAGCTCTTCCATCAGTTGCTGCTTCAGTTGGCGGCAGTTTCGTCCTTCACCTCCGCCCCAGCTCTATCAAGGAGAGGTTTGGCCTCCGCATATCGCTTGGCAAACAAGGCAACGCCCATGGTATACAGGAGCATAGGATCGTCGCCTCGCATCAGAAGGGCTTTCTCAGCAGTGCAGATCGCTTGTTCGCGTTGTCGAAGGACTTTGACCTGGAGCATTGCCTTCTCTACGAGCGCATACGGGTCCGCTGCCTGTTGATCGATTTCGGCAACTCGGTGCCGCGCGAGCGACTCAATCCGGGAGAGGATTACGTTCGCGTGGAGCCATCCTACAACATAGACTACGGGCCAAACGAACAGGACCGGGACTCCCGATTCAAATGTGAGCAGGACAATGGACCCGAAGGTCAAGAAGTAAACCCATCCCATTCGGGGCCTGCCCAACATGTCGAAGATTGCGATGAGCAGGTAGCCCACAGTAAAGAAACCCTCCGTGCCAACATTGATGAGACAGTTCTCCTGGTCGTAATTACTGAGCAGGGCGAGAACAGGAATCAATGTGAAGAACAACGGAATCTCTCCAGC
>JBAWDI010000241.1:0-2219 GCA_049590695.1 Bryobacteraceae bacterium | reverse complement strand
ACCCAGAGGGTACCCCCTCGCCCCTACAATGGTGCGGTGTAGGGGCCGGGCATGCCCGGCCCGCCGCCTTAACGCGCTCTCGGTCTCTTTCGGGAATCCTTCGCAACTGCTTTTGCGCGGGCCCGGTGACGAGCGGGTGCCAGTGCATTGAGAACTTCGCTTGGCGGAGAGTAGTCCCCGCGCTCGAAGGCGGCCCGGCGGCGGCGAATCGCAGCTATCTCGACGCCGGAAGGTAGGACAGCCGGGTAGCGGCTTTCAAAGTAGGAACGCAAGGCCTCGCGGACCAGTTCTGATCGGGTCCGGTTTTCGGCCTTTCGCACCGTTTCAAGTTGTTTCACCATCGCCGGGGGCAAGGAGACGGTCATGGTTTCGGTGGTTCGCATGAATAAGACTTAGTATGACTTAATGTTACCACAGCGATACGGTTGCACCCGATGAGGCAATCGAGTTGCGCGCGGTGTCGCAGGACGCCGAACACAATGGCGGAGGCGAGCCGCAACCCCTGGAATTCTTCGACGCGCGAGGCGGCTTCCGTTAGCTGGTGCGGCATCGTCGGAACGAGACCGGAGTTTCTGTTACCTCCCTGTGAAGATTAGGGTTAAGCCGGCTGGGTTTTGAATAGCAACAAGATTGTTGCTGGTCAAGCCGAACTGCGTCGCCCCCGCCGGGCCCAAACCCAATGCCGTTCACTTAAGGACTGGCTTCTCGATACACGCCAGATCGCTGTTTCGGGCTCCGAGCGGCCAAAGTCCGAGACAAACCAGCCAAGTGGACCCAAACAGGTCGCCGCGGAACAAGCCTGACCCAGAAACGGACCAGCAAGCCCATTCTACGGTAATCCCGTTTATCAATAAGTGAGTCGCGTATTTGTTCGCAAGCCATTTAGGTTTAGGCACTTAGATAATCGTCGAGCAGGCAGCCGGTCGGCTTGGTAAAGGTCGTTTCAATTGCCTCTTGACAGCCTCAGACGTTAGTGGTACAAGTTGTACCGTGACGAACCGTAATCCCTCGGGCGGGCGAGTTCGGGAGCCGCTTACAGACCTCGAAAACGAGATTATGGCAGCAGTTTGGGAGCGTGGGCCTTCATCTGTTGAGGCCGTTCATCAGGTCATCTCCCAGACCCGTCGGCTCAAGGAAGCGACAGTGCGGACCCTACTCAGGCGGCTGGAGATTAAGGGGTATCTGCGGCATGAAGCCCAGGGCCGAGCCTACGTTTACCGCGCTGTGGAGCCCGCGAGCAGCCTGGCAGCGCGCGCGGTGCGGCAGATCATCGACCGGTTCTGCCGGGGATCGGTGGAGGAACTGGTTTCAGGCATGGTGGATGCCAAGGCGCTCAGCGAGGTGGAATTGGACAAACTGGCCGAGGCGGTCCGCAAGATGCGGGAAGGAGACGGAAAGTGATTACGCACGTGGTGGAATGGTTTGTGCGCGCGGCGCTGATGGCGCTGGGCACCGCGGCGGTGCTGCGCCTACTGCGCATTCGCGGCGCGGTGGCGTGCCACATGGCGTGGACGGTAGTGCTCGCCTTCATGCTGCTGATGCCGGTGTGGACGGCGTGGGGCCCGAAGGTGGCGATGCCGGTTGTACCGGAAGCCGGGCTATCCACGTTCGATCCCATTCTGCCGGAGAATATTTCCTTGCAGCCGCTCGCGGCGACCGCGACCCCTTCCGTGGCTGCGCCCCAGCCCTTATCTGCGCCTGCATCGCCCGAACCCCCATCCGGATGGCCTTGGCTGTGGATTGCGCTTGGCTGTTACGCCGCCGTCGCCACAGCGATGCTGGCGCGGCTGGCGGCAGGCACCTTGCGCGCGCGGGCGATTATCCGCCGAGCCACCGCCGACGATGGGGTTCTCACAAGCCTCGACTGCGCGGTTCCGGTGACGGTGGGATGGCTACATCCCGTAATCGTGTTGCCCCCGAACTGGCGCGATTGGCCCGCCGGGGAACTGGACGCCGTGCTGGTGCATGAACGCGAGCACGTCCGCCGGCGCGATCCGCTGGTGCAGTGGCTGGCGTTACTGAACCGCGCGCTGTTCTGGTTTCATCCGCTGGCCTGGTGGCTGGAGCGGAAACTGGCGGCACTGGCCGAGGACGCCTGCGACGCCGCCGTTCTGCGCCGCGGGCATGATCCGCGCGCGTATTCCGAGTACCTGATTGACCTGGCCCGCGCCGTTCGCCGCGCCGGAGCGCGCGTACCAGTGTGGGGAGCGGCTATCGAT
>JBAWDI010000240.1:0-5506 GCA_049590695.1 Bryobacteraceae bacterium | reverse complement strand
TACAAGGGCCGTCGAGGGCCAGCGGCGGAATGATGGCGTTCACGCGCGAGCCATCCGGAAGCCTGGCATCGACCATGGGCGAGGACTCGTCCACTCGGCGGCCGACGCGCGACACGATGCGATCGATCACCTGCATCAAGTGCCGGTCGTCCCGGAATTTCGCGCCGGTCCTTTCCAGGATTCCGCGGCGTTCCACATAGACCACGTTTCGGTTGTTGACCAAGATGTCCGATATGGTGGGATCCTTCAACAGGGGTTCGAGGGGTCCCAAGCCAAAGACTTCATCCAGCAACTCGCTTTCCACCCGCTCTTTTTCCGCGCCGTTCAGAGGCACTCTTTGGGCGCCGACAATCTCCTGAATGATGGTACCGACCGCGCGGCGGGCTCTGGCGTCGTCGACCGAAGAGAGTCTTTCGAGGTCGATCCTGGATAGCAGGGTGCTGTGCAGATCGGTTTTCAGTCTTTGAAAATCGAGGACTTCCATTTAAGTGTCCGCCAGTTCCCGCAGCCCTCGCAGGCCGAAGAGGTTGAACCCTTGGCTGGCCTTCTTGGCCGCGGTCAAAGGCTTGCCGCAGGCGGCTCTCGCCATCTGCGAAACTGCGCGCGTATAGGGCGAATCGTTCATGGCGATCGGAATACCGCTGTCCTGCGCGGCCCGGATCGCGGCGTAGGCGTTCGGAATTCTCCAGTCCACCGGCCGCGTCAACGCCTTCGTGGCGCTGTCCCGGTCGATGTTGCTGTAACGCGAGTTGAACCGATTGGCAACCACTTTCAGACGGCGACACCCATCTCTGGCGGAAAGAAATGCGATCAACCGGTGCCCGTTGCGGAGCGACGCGAAAGTCATTTCCGTGACCAGATAGAGCGTGTCCGCCAGGGCAAACAGCGTTTCCTGAGTATCGCCGCGAGAGGATCCGGAATCCACCACCACGTAGTCGAACTCCTCGCGCAGAATCCGGAATAGCTTCTTCACGCTTTTGTCGTCGGCCAGGTGAAAGAAGTCGTAGCTTTCCGGAGCGCCCAGCACCGCGAGGCCAGAGCCGTGCCGGATCAACAGAGTCGCCAGAAACTCGCGGTCGAGCCGGGCAGCGCTCGCCAGCGCGTCCACTACCGAGAAAGTCGTGGTCATGCCGAGCCCAGGGGCAATCTCACCCAGTTGAAAATCCATGTCCACCACCACCACTCTGGCGCCGCACTCCTTGGTCAGCGCCAGCGCAAAATTGAGAGCGATGGTGGTGACCCCAACACCGCCTTTCGAGGGCACAAAAACCAGCGCCTTCCCCAAAGGCTTCTTCTGATCGATCCCGCGCGAGTAGGTGCGGGTGAACGCTTCGCCCACGGTTTCCGGAAGGAATGGCTCCACCAGAAAATCGCGCGCGCCGGCTTGCATGGATCGACGCATCAAGGCTGAATCGTTTTTGCTGGAAGCGGCCATCACAGTCATGGCGGCGTCGTGGCGGCCAATATTCTCAATCACATGAATAGCCTGCTCGACATCGTCATCCAGATCCACAATGAGTACCTGGCAGCCCAACCGTGCGATGGCGGGAAGATCGTCCCGCGACGGATAGGACCCGAACTCGTGAACCAGAGGAACGAATTGCGTTCCAGCCAGTGCCGCTACCAGCGCCCGGCGCCGCGTGGCGTTCGGCATGACTATCGCAACCGAGAGAGCGGTCGGTGCATCGGAATCCGGAGTATTGGGCATAGTTGAAACCTGTTAGCTGATAACCTTTGCCGGTCTGGCCGTTATGCTGCAAAAAAAGAAAAAATCGTCCCGATCGCGATCGCCGGAGCGTAAGGCATGGCCCGCGCGGACGGGTTATCGAGAACCAAGCTGGGATGGGGATGTACACCCTTGGTCCAAAACGCCGAGACGAGATCGCGCGCGCCAACGAGTGATGCGCCGAGCGATCCGTGGCATGCTGCCCAGATCAACGCCAGCACGCCGCCCGCGATGCCCGTTGCCACCAGTGCGATACCTAGTTGCCCGGGGCCGATCCACCCGCCCACCGCGGCGCGTAGTTTCAAATCGCCCATGCCCATGCCGCGGAGCCAGCAGAGTACTCCCGTAACGGCGGCCGCGAGCGCTATGCCACCCATACTCTGTCCCAGACCTTTCATACCGTAACTTACCGTGTTCGCTATGACACCGGCAGCCAAAAATGGCAGCACGAGCCAGTTCGGGATGCGCCGGCTATGGATATCCGTAACCGTGGCAATCGCGAGCAGGGTGAGGATAGGCCACCACGCGATCGAGTGCATGTTCATAGGCGTCCGCAAGAGAAAGCGGATCGGGCTTGCGCGCGCCCGCCCTTCTCTGACGGGGGTTAGCTGGTGTAGGTAGTCAGCTTGGTGCCGACGGACGTGAAAGCGGTGCCAATACTAGTCGCGAGGGCCTTCATGCTGACGGTTGCAGCCAGCGCGATCAGCGCAAGCACCAGGGCGTATTCCACAAGGTCCTGCCCGCTCTCGTCCCTAATGAACGCATCTTTCAGCTTCCGCATCTTCATATAGAGCTTCAAAACATTGTCTTTCATGTTACTTGTTCTCCTGCCAAGTGCTAGAGCATTTCGAGAGCCGTTTGAGACACTGGCTGGCAGACCGTTGCAGGTCAATAGTTTATGGTGCAGAGGGCGAATGTCCCCAGCGGCCAATCGTTAGCGGTTGGCTACACCGCCGATGTCAGCAGTGAACCCTCCGGACCGGGCGTCCCCGGCGGCGGCCGCCAATTGGCCTCTCGATTGCCACGAAACCGTTGATGACGTCCCGCCAGACACTGGATACGGCCATCCTGATCGCCGCCACGGCGCTCACGCGTTTCGTTTTCAGAAGTCATTACCTGTACGACATCGACTCGGTCAACTTCGCGCTGGCCCTGAAGCGCTTCGACCCCAGCGTCCATCAGCCGCATCCGCCGGGCTATTTTCTATATGTATGCCTGGGCCGCCTGGCCAATCTGCTGACGCATGACGCCAACGCGGCCCTGGTCGGGATCAGCATCGTCTTCAGTTGCGGCGCGGTGGCGATGATTTATGTTCTGGCCCATCGCTGGTTTGGCCGGAACGCCGCCTTATTCGCCGGCCTGATCTTTCTCTTCTCTCCCCTGGCGTGGTTTCACGGTACGGTGGCGCTCACGTACATGGTCGAAGCCTTCTTCTCGGCGCTCACCGGGTATCTGTGCTGGCGGATCGAGTGTGGAGCGGCCCGGTTCATTTTGCCGGGCGCGATGGCGGTGGGCGTAGCGGCCGGTTTCCGTCCATCCTCGCTCCTCCTGCTGGGCCCTCTCTTGCTCTACTCGTTTCGTAACGCCAACCGCAAGCAGGCTGCCGCCGGAACCGGCGCGCTGGTCTTGACCCTGCTGGCGTGGTTCCTCCCCATGATCCGGGCCGGCGGCGGGACGCGTTACATCTCATCGCTTGCGTCGCTGTGGCTGGCCGTGCCGGCGAGGGGGACGGTTTTCAATTCCTCCGGCTGGAACTCCGTGGCCCGCGCCGCGACGATCCTCGGCATCTATTTTCTCTGTTTCGGTTGTGCCGCCATACTCCCGCTCCGGGCGCGGTTTGGGGATTCCTCCAGCAACCGGCGCCAGGCGGTCTTCACGCTGGTCTGGATAGGGCCGGGCCTGTTCTTCTTCACGTTCATCTATCTGAAGTTCGTAAACAGCGGCTATCTTCTGGCACTCGCTCCGCCGGCTTGCGCCTGGATGGGCCTGTGGGCCTCAACCTGGTACGCGAGTACCGACTGGTCCAGAGCGCTGAAGATTGTGGCGATCGGAGGCTGCGCCGCTGCCAATACCCTGGTATTCGTGTGCGCTCCCGTGTATTGTTCGTACGGAGCAGTTCGGCGATTTGAAGCGGAGCTCCGGAACATCGTCGGAGTTCTGCCGCAAATCGCGCCGCCGCGGGACAGTCTAATTGTCGGTTTCGATTCTCATTTTCTGGGGTATCGGCACGCTGGATACTACCTGCCCGACTACCTGACGGTTCAGTTCCCGGCAGTCCAGCTCATTTCGGGGACGCGAATATTTGCCATGCGGGATCGAGATACCCGGCTCAAGACCGGGATCCCCGCCACCCCCGTTCACAACTTCGTCATGTTTCCACTGCCGCTGGGCGCGAGCGAGTATCGCAACTATATGGCTCTGGTGCGAAAGCGCTTTCCCCCCGGTGAACTGCGCACGGTCATGCGTGGGGGCCATGAGTTTGCAATCGGACCTGTCGCGGATCTCGGAGTTCTGTTTCCTGGCGCCGTGCGCAGGCAAGACTGTGCACGATGAGTGACAAGGACGCACCCTTAGTAAACAGCCGTTAACAGCCGCGGGTCCGCCAGTCCTTGCCTGAACCGTAGCCGACTGATTTGACAAGGAATTGGACTCGAATCCGCACCATGGCCTTCCAAATGCTCAACCATACGCGTGCGGCGCGAACCATCGTCGGTTTGGTCGAGAGTAAGCTTGTGCCCCATCTGGACCCTTGCTTTTATGAAAATACAGACGCTGGCCGAATTTTTCCTCGACGAGCAGGGCCAGGATCTGGTCGAGTATGGACTGCTGCTTGTGCTGATTGCCCTGGCCGCTGCAACCGGCATTAGTGGCGTGGCCACGGCCATTGGCAACGCTTTCACTAGGGTCGGCACCAAGCTCGGCACTTATATCTCCTGACCGGTGCTGGCGCAGCGTGGCACATTGGAATCGAACGCATGATAGCACCTTCAGGTCTCGCTCCATCCGGCGGGCCTTCGTTCTTGATTGTCGAAGTGGGCGTCAGTCTGATTGGCTTTGCGGTTGCCGTTTGTTGGCCGGGTGTGGGGAGAACCTGGCTATCGAAGGCGGAGCGATGCTTCGGCCGCCTGGCGCGCAGGCGTGGACTATCGGTTCTGGCAGTCGGCGCCGCGGCGCTCCTGCTCCGGCTGGCGATTCTTCCGTGGTCGCCCATTCCGAAGCCATTGATTCATGACGAGTTCGCCAACTTGCTGGCGGCGGACACGTTCGCCTCCGGCAGGCTGACCAATCCGACCCATCCGATGTGGGTGTATTTTGAAAGCTTTCACATCACTCAACAGCCGACCTACATGTCCATGTATTTCCCGGCGCAGGGCTTGCTGCTCGCGGCGGGGAAGGTATGGGCGGGCAATCCCTGGTTCGGCGTCTGGCTCAGCGCCGGGCTGATGTGTTCCGCCATGTGCTGGATGCTCGAAGCGTGGCTGCCGCCGGGTTGGGCGCTGTTGGGCGGCGCGCTGGCGGTGATGCGGCTGGCTCTCTTCAGCTACTGGGTCGACAGCTACTATGGGGGCGCGGCAGCGGCCATCGGCGGCGCCCTCGTGCTGGGCGCCCTGCCGCGCGTGATGCGCACCGCCCGGATTCGCGACGGGCTGTGGATGGCGCTGGGAGTCGCGATCCTCGCCAACAGCCGCCCTTACGAAGGCCTGCTGCTGTCGGTCCCCGTGGCTGGCGCCCTGTTATGGTGGGCCGCCACGAAGACGCGGCCGGCCGCCTCCGTTTGTT
>JBAWDI010000239.1:0-4650 GCA_049590695.1 Bryobacteraceae bacterium | reverse complement strand
GACATAGGGGGCGCGCACATTGGCGAATCGCCGGTCGATCAGAACATACGGCACGCCGCGCGCTTCGATGCGATCGAACACGTCGACCCAGGAAGGCGGCTGCGCGGAAGCCAGGATCAGCCCATCCACCTGCCGCGCCAGGAGGCGGTCGACTTCGCTCGATTCGAAGGCGCAATCCTCTTCCGAATTACAGATCACCACGTCGTAGCCGAGTGGGCGAATGGCCGCGGAGACGCCCTTGGCGATTTCCGCGAAGAAGGAAGTCATCAGGTCCGGAACAATAAGCCCGATCATGAAAGTGCGGCGCGCGGCCAGGCTGCGGGCCACCCAGTTGGGTTGATAGTTCAGTTCTTTGATGCGGGCCAGCACGCGTTTGCGCGTTTCCAGCCCGACATCGGCGCACGCGCGGACCACCTTCGAGACGGTCATGACGGACACGTTGAGGTCGCGCGCGATGTCTTTCAGGCGAACCGGAGATTTAGCAGGAGTCGGCATGATGATGCGCGGTGCCCGGTAGCGGCGGTACTGGAAGTGTCATCAACCAGAAGGCGAGTATAACAAGTTGCGCGCACAGGGGTGGCAGCCCGCTCAAGGCTGTAATACGAGCTCAACATTAAGGCATTCGCGCCGACTTGCGGCATGATAACTCGATCGGGAGCGGAACCCGCCAGTTTGTCGGTTCCGAATCCCTTTGGCCCGTGCTACGGGTTGGGCGCTCAGACGCGCGCGCACAGCAGGTGGCCCGCTCGGCCGCGGATCGACAGGCCGTCGGCCCGGCCGCGGAAGTAGCGCGAGTCGATCTCGGCGGCATCCAGATCTTCCAGATGGCGAAACCCCAACTGGTGGACTTGCGCGGCCAGCGCCGCGGGGTCGAAGAAGAGATGGAAAGGCTCACCGGCGGCGGCCACGCGGCTGGCCAGAGCATCGAGCGCGAGTTGTTCCCGAGGGCTGAGCGCGTGCCTCGGCACGGCGTAATCGAACACCACACCGCTCGCCGGCGGCAGCCCGGCGATGAATGACATGGTGGCCAGGAAGGCGCCCTCGGTGAGATAGGGAACCACGCCCAGCCAGGAGAAGAAGGCGGGCTCGCCCGCGCGGAAACCGGCGGACGGGAGCGCGTCCCCGAGGGACTGGCGTTCGAAGTTCATCGCCACGAAAACGGTTTCCGCGGGAATCTCGATTCCGGCGCTCAGCAGACGGCCGCGCTTCCACTTCTGCGTTGCGGGGTGATCCACCTCAAACACCCGCAGGCCGAGCGCGACATGCGGATTGCGATACGCGAACGTATCGAGGCCAGCGCCCAGCACCACGTACTGGCGGACGCCACGCGCGACGGCGCGCGCCAGCTCGTCCTCGGCGAAGCGTCTGCGCGCCGCCATGAACGCGCGCAGGGAAGGCGACAAGGTCTCCGATGCCGCCTTTTCGACGGCTTCCGCTCCGACCACGGCCAGCGCCAGCGGGTCCTCGAAGACCGGCGGGCGATCCAGAATCTGATGCGCCGCGCGGCGGGCGGCGACGCGAAGCGCGGCACGGCTGGCCCTGTATTCGTCCATGTCCCCGGTACCGTTCAGCCCTTCATGGCCCAGCGGACCATTTCCGCCAGCCGCGGCGGTTTGCCTTGCATCAGGATGGCCACCCGGAAGATGCGGGCAGCCGCCCACACGGTTGCGGCCGCGAAGACCAGGACGCCCGCCAGTCCCACCCACGGCTGCCACGCCGGAACGCCGTTAGGCATGGCCTGGCGCAACAGCATGAGGATCGGGGTGAACGGCGGAATGAGCGACATCACGGTGGACAGCATACCGTTGGGCTGCCGCAGCACGGTGACCAGCACGAACATGGGAATGAGGCAAGGCATGAGGAGCACGATGGCCAGATTCTGCGCGTCCTGCGGGGTGCTGCAGCACGCCCCCAGCGCGGCGGCGAAGGCGCACAGCATGACCACGTCGGCCAGCAGGTAGACGTAGAACCAGGGGATGATGGAGAGCGGCAACAGGCCGGCGATTCCCAGGGCGTTCACCGCAACCGTGCCGGCCAGCACGTACAAGATGGAACTGGTCACCGAAACCCCCACCGAACCCACCACTTTGCCGGTCATGAGCTCGAATGGGGTGGCGGCGCCCAACAGCGTCTCCACAATGCGCTGGCTCTTGTCCTGCGTGACGTTTTGCAGCATGGGGGCCGAGCCCACCATGACGATCATGGCCAGAATCATGGCCACCGCGAAGGGCACGAAGAAGCCTTCCAGCTCGCCGCGTTTTTGCGCTTCATGCACTTCGCCGGTTTTTTCGTCGCGCTCCACCAGGCTGAGCCCCTCGATGGGCACCGAGGCCGTCAGGCCCTGATTCTTGTCGATGTCGATGCCAAGCTGCGCCAGCCGCGCCAGGCGCACGCCATCGTTGATGGGGCCGTTGAGCCAGTTGCGCGTCTCGTCGATGCCGCCGGCGTTGGTGTAATAGGAGACGCGGGCGTCGGGGTCGGTCTTTTGGCTGGTTTCCTCGCCGGAATCACCGGCGGGTTTGGGTGGGCGCAGCACATCCTTGCCGATTTCGAGAAATGCCGCCAGTTGCTTGCGGCGGACGCGGCCGGAGAGCGCGAGCAACTGATCCTGCGAGTTGGCGGCCGGGGCGATCACCTCGAAAACGTAGCGGGGCGCGATCTGCCGGTGCGTTATCTTGCCGAAAAGCTCGCGGTCGTTCTTCTCCCGCGCGGCGCTCACCAGGGGGCCGGCTACCACGCCGGTGTGGTCGACGATGGCGACGCGGCGGTCCTTCAAATCCGGTTGGCCCTTGAAGAACGTCATGGCGATGGACCCGCCGCCAAACAGCAAGGGGGCGACCACCAGGCCGAAGACAAACGCCTTGGTGCGGACGGTGGCAATGTAGTCGCGTTTGGCGATGGTTGTGATCTTATGCATTCGCATGATTGGCCTCCTCGGCCGCGGGGCCGGCAATGCGCATGAAGATATCGTGCAGGGAAGGCTTCATCAGGGAGAAACTCGTCACGCGAGTCTGCGCCACCAGGGCGCGCAGAACCTCCTGCGGGTCCGCGCCGCGCGCCAGCTGCAGTTCCTGCACCTGTCCCAGGTCGCGGATCTGGTCGACGCCGGGAAGCTGCTGCACGGCCGCGATGCCGCCGGTGGCGGTGACCCGTATGGTGTCCTCGCCATACCGATCCTGAATGGAGCCGATGGTGCCGTCCAGCACCTTCCTCCCGCGGAAAATCATGAAGATGTAGTCGCACAGGGTTTCCGCCAGGTGCATGTCGTGGGTGCTGAGGATGACCGTGACGCCGTGGCGGCGGAGATCCAGAATGGCGGAGCGGATGGCCTCCGCGCTCACCGGGTCGAGGCCGCTGAAGGGTTCGTCCAGGAGGAGAAGCTTCGGTTCGGGGATGACGGTGGCGATGAACTGGACCTTTTGGCTCATGCCCCGGCTGAGGGTTTCGACCTTATCGGAGGCGCGGCCGGCGAGGTCCAGTCTTCGGAGCCAGCGCGTGACTTCGGCCTTGACGCCGCGGCCGGAGCGCAGCTCGCCGTAGAATTCGAGCAGCGCCTGGACGGACATTCTCTGGTAAAGGCCGCGCTCTTCGGGAAGGTATCCGATGAGGTCCGTGCTGTTTTCCGGCCGGCCGTCTCCGAAGAGGCGGATTTCGCCGCGGTCGGGATAGAAGATGTTCACGATCATGCGCATCGTGGTGGTTTTGCCCGAGCCGTTCGGCCCGATAAACCCGTAGATGGAACCCTGGGGCACGGTGAGGGAGAGGTCGTCTACCGCGGTCACACTCCCGAAGGTCCTGGTTACGTGCGAGATCCGTACGGCGTCCATTCGCTCGAATGGTAACAAATGGACGCGGGGGACTCGGTCCCACATCCTGCCACGGAGTCCCAAAACCGAGGAAAAGTACCGCCCCTGTCTCTGCTCGACCTGGAACGGCGCATGGCTCTGCCGCGGGACTACCTCGTTCTTACGTTGTGGTACCTGCGCGCGAAGGGGTATGTGCAGGCGGAGGACAATTCGGACTTCAGTCTCACGGCGGCGGGCATGGACTATCTGGAATCGGCATCCAGCCATAACCAGATGGCGCGCGAGCTGATGTGGCCGCGAGGGTTGTCCGCCGGTCCCACGTATCGGCGGGAATCTCGGCAGGTGAGTCAGGGTGTGGCGGCTTGAAGGGCTAGCCCCAGGCCTTACTCCTCGCCCGGCCCGGCCGCCCGCGCATGGGCGGGGCCGCGGAAGACGGCGTTCAGGAAGAGCACGTTCATGCCGTCCAGCATGGCGCGGAAACTGGGGTCTTCGGTGAACCCGACCACCAGGCCGCGGCCGGACGTGCTGGTCACCACCAGCGGTTTGTAGGCCATCTGCTTGCGGTTCTCGCTCCACAGGTAGCCGCTGGCGAGGAGCTTGTCGGCGGCGTCGAAGTATACCGCGTTGACGCCCTTGTCGGCCTTGACCGGGGTATAGATGGCGCGTCCCTCCACCATGGCGTTGACGCTCTCGGCGACGCCGTTGGTGAGCCAGAAATCCGGACGGATGCGCGCCCGCGCGATGGCGCCCGGGGCGCTGTCGGGCAATTCGGTGGCGGCGCGGATGGCTTTCTCGTAATCGGCGTCGCTGGCGATGAGGGTGCCCGCGCCGCGCCCTCCGGCGC
>JBAWDI010000238.1:0-4667 GCA_049590695.1 Bryobacteraceae bacterium | reverse complement strand
CCTCGGGGGTCACCCAAAACCGGCCAGTCGGGGTCACCTGAAAACCGGCCAGTTGTAGCCCACCATCCAGGACATTGACAGGGACGCAAGGACGCTATCCTGCGTCCTCGTGAGCAATGTCTTGAGTGAAGAAAAGAAACAGCAGGTCATAGCCTTAGGGCGTCTGGGATGGTCGCTACGACGGATTGAACGGGAAACCGGCATTCGTCGAGAAACGATCTCCTCTTATTTGAAAGAGGTGGGGGTCGAGTTACGACCGCCGCGTGGGCGACGGATACCGGCAAAACCGGCCAGTCAACTCGACGAGGTGACCACCGACCCGAGGCCCCCAAAACCGACCAACGAGGTGACCACCGACTCTCAACCGGCAAAACCGGCCAGTGGGGCCGGTGAGGTGACCACCGACTCTGGCGGAGAAACGCCCGCACCGCAACCCGGCCGCAGCCCATCCGCCAGCGCCTGTGAAGCGTACCGCGAAGCCATCGAGGCGGGGCTCTCCAAAGGTCGCAACGCCAGGGCGATCTGGCAGGATCTGGTAGATGCCTACGGCTTCGCCGGCGGCTATCAGAGCGTCAAGCGGTTCATCCGCAAGTTTCGTGGGAAGCAGTCGCCGGAAGCTTGTGCCGTAATCGAGACCGCCCCCGGCGAAGAGGTCCAGGTCGATTACGGCACGGGCCCCATGGTTCGCGATGCGCCGAGTGGTAAATACCGGCGCACGCGGCTATTTGTGCTGACCCTCGGCTACAGCCGCAAGTCGGTCCGCCTATTGGTATTTCGCTCCAGTTCTCAGACGTGGGCCGAGTTGCACGAGAAGGCCTTTCGCCGACTGGGCGGTGTGACACGGGTGGTCGTTCTCGATAATCTGCGCGAGGGGGTGCTCGCTCCAGACATCTACGATCCCACGGTCAATCCCCTGTACCGCGACATGCTGCAACACTACAAGGTCGTCGCGCTACCCTGCCGCGTGCGCGATCCGGATCGCAAGGGGAAAGTGGAAAGGGGCGTG
This sequence comes from Bryobacteraceae bacterium, assembly GCA_049590695.1. Taxonomy (GTDB): domain Bacteria; phylum Acidobacteriota; class Terriglobia; order Bryobacterales; family Bryobacteraceae; genus Fen-178. Next base: position 3,661 of record JBAWDI010000238.1, on the reverse strand, counting down.
GGGCATGCCAAAAACACACCTCTGAAAGGGCTGCGCTTCGAAAGCCTGGAGGAGGCCCAGAACTACCTGGACCACTGGGAAACGCGCTGGGCCGACACGCGCATCCACGGCACCACCAAGCGGCAGGTTGCCGCCATGTTTGCCGAAGAGCGGCCGGCGCTGCAGCCGCTGCCCGTGGAGCCTTTCCGCTACTACCAATACGGCAAGCGTTCCGTAAACTTGGATGGCTGCGTGGAAGTCGAGGCGGCCTACTACGGCGCACCGCCGGGCTGGATCGGCCGGCACGTCCAGGTGCAATGGGATTCCCACCAAGTCCGCCTGCTGGACCCGCAGACCGGGCAACTCCTGCGCGAGCATCTGCGTCAAGCGCGCGGCCGTCATCGTATCCAAGACGAAGACCGGCCCAAGCAAACTCCTCTGGGCACGCTGCAACTGCTGGCTCGTGCCGATAGAGTCGGAACGCAGATCGGCGCGCTCTGCCGCGGGATGCACAGCGAGCACGGCCCGATCGCAGTGCGCCGCATTCAAGGCGTGTTGTGGTTGGCCAAGAAGTATGGCGCCGCCAGCGTCGAGGACGCCTGCGCCGCCGCCCTGGAAGTCGGCGTCCGCGATTACCGCTTCGTACGACGCTATCTGGAGCGTCACCCCCAACTGCCGTTGAGCTTGCGCCAGGTCGATCCACTGATCCGCCAGCTCACGTTGTACCGCGATTTCATCGAAGGCAAAACCGAGGAGAACGAATCATGAACCTCATTGAATTACAACGTGCATTACGACAACTCCGGCTCGGCGGTACAGCCGCCGTGTTGGAAACCAGACTGCGCCAGGCGCAGGCCGAAGCCATGGCGCCGATCGATCTGATCTCCTGTCTGGTGAGCGACGAGCTGACCCGGCGCAGTGAGCGGCTCCTGGATCGCCGGCGCAAACAGGCCGCCTTCCGCGACCCGCACAAGACCCTGGACAACTTCGACTTCACTTTCAACCCAAAGATGAATCGCAGCCAGGTTTTTGACCTGGCAACCTGTGCCTTCATCGGCAAGCGGGAAGATGCCTTATTCCTGGGTCCAGGGGGAACGGGGAAAAGTCACTTGGCCCAAGCCATCGGCCAAGCCGCCATCCAACAGAACTATCGCGTGATGTACCGGGAGACGCACGTGCTGCTGGAAGATCTGGCCGAGGCCGTGGCCGAGGGCACGCGCAAACAGTTCATGGAGTCGGTGGCCACGGTGCCGCTGCTCATCATCGACGACTTCGGAATGCGCAAGTTGCCGCTGACGGCGGCTGAGGATCTGCTGGAGATCATCATGCGCCGCTACGAACGCACCAGCACGCTGCTCACTTCCAACCGCCCCGTTGAAGACTGGGGGAAGCTACTGGGCGATGTCGCCGCAGTCACCGCCATGCTCGACCGCATCCTGCATCACGGGCATGTGCTCAAGTGCGGCCCGCGAAGCTGGCGGACAAAAACTGCAACCGCGGCGGCGGGAGGTCCTCAATGAATCTGCGACCGGATGACCTCCCTGGACCAAAACCAAATCGGAAGAAGGCTCTCTTACTTGGGGACGCTGTCCCCAAACCCCTGGGATTTACCGCCTTCCCGCCAGAATGGCTGTTCTTTTTGGGGCGGCTGGCGCCGCCCCGCCACGCTTGCGTGCGTTACCGCATTCCGGCCGCTGGGTCGGCGCTCGGGTCGCATCCCTGCGTTGCCCTATCCTCCGCTCAGGTGAGATCAGTATAAACCGAGTTGTTGCGCCGAAGAAGATTCAGATGGAAAAAAGCTTGCCAGACCGATCACCGATGAGGTAAAAATGTAACTGTCCTGGATGCGCTCAACTGGCCGGTTTTGAAGTGACCCCTACTGGCCGGTTTTGAGGTGACCCCCGAGGGTCGCCAAGTCTCTCATATTCACTCGCAGTTGATCCCTAAAGATCTGGTTGCTTATACCGATGAAAGACACAATGACGACCACGACGCTGGTCAATATGATCCGCCTGACGAGCGGCTGCGAAAGGCTATAAGCCAAGGCAAAACTTCCTCCCCAGAACATCCCGGTCTGAGACAGCACCCGCGGAACGGGCCACCATGCTCCGAGGACAAGGATCACGCCCGCGCAGAGCGGAAGGCCGGCAATCAGAACCGGCGCCCATGCGAGGGTCATACGCCTGAACGATGAATAAGCGCGACCTTGCAGGGCTTTCACAAAGCAGACCCCGAGCGCGAAAGCGACGGTCAGGATCAGCAACGCCTTTGTCGCGACGGGCAATATCGGCTCAGGCAGGAAGAACAGCACTTTATACAGTTGGTAGGCTTGTTTGATGCGAGGGCCGATCTCATTCAGGCCAATAAAACTGGCCCTCGCGCCCAACGGAACTCCGGAAATGCGGCTGGCGCCGGATGCGGCCACGAAATAGAGTATCATCGCGCTGAGAATCAGCTTCAACTGCGATCGAAGGCCCGGCCAAAACGTCGGAGTTGAACCAGCCGGCCGGCTCAAGTGGAACGCGACACTGAACATCAAGGCCATGACGAGATAGTTGAGCACGACCTGGTTAATGGACAGCGCGCCTATTAGCACCACCAGGCCCACTATCCAGTGTCTTCGAGAGCGCGCGCTGGCGAGGATCGCCACAAACGAACACCCTAATGCGACGGCGAGATACGGCGCACCCGACTTGAAGGTAAACATTTCAGACTGGTATGGATGGAGCGCGATAAAGGAAACAACAATAAGGCTCTCGGGGAAACCGTGAATACCGCATAACCGACAGACACTCAGCCCGGTAGCGACAAGAGCTAACGTCAGCAGTATCAGTGACAGTGGTTGGGAATAGGCCGGCGCTGCTCTCGACCCCATCAGCCCGGCAATGAGTTGGAACAGGTCGCCAATGCGGATCTCGCGATTCGTCCCGATCTGAAAGACCTCCCCGGCTCCCCCTTCCATGCGGGCGATTGCCAGGAACCCCCGGCACGTGTCCTTCACGAACGTGAAATCCCGCGTCGGCTCCAGATCGCCGACCCGGATCTCAGGCGCCTGCGCGGCGATCTGCGAAATGATGGCCGGGATGATGGCCCGCGCCGACTGGCGCGGGCCGTACGTATTGAAAGGACGGGCGACCACCACCGGAAGGTCGAACGAATAGTAAAAGCTCAGCGCCATGGCATCAGCGCCTATTTTCGATGCGCTGTAAGGGGACTGGGGCGTGAGCGGGTGGCGCTCGTCGATCGGCATGTATTGGGCCGTGCCGTACACCTCGCTGGTGGACGTGTGAATGAACTTCCGGACACCACTGTTCCTCGCCGCCTGGCACAGGTTCAGCGTGCCTTTGACATTGGTATCCACAAAGCTGTCGGGAGCGCGATACGAATACGGGATTGGGATGAGCGCGGCGAGGTGAAAGACAATGGCGACGTCTCGCGTCAGGCCGAGACAAAAATGGGGATCCCGGATGTCGCCGGTCACTACTTCGATTTGGGAAAGGGATGGCACGTCCTCTAGCCATCCCCAGTGATTGAAGGAGTTATATTGACACAGCGCCAAGACGCTGGCGCCTTCTTCAACCAGGGCTTCGGCCAAGTGCGAGCCGATGAAACCGTCGGCGCCCGTTACGAGAACTCTTTTCCCGTGCAGCAACATGTATCCCCGTGGCGCTTCACCACGCGC
>JBAWDI010000237.1:0-3301 GCA_049590695.1 Bryobacteraceae bacterium | reverse complement strand
GCGCTGGACGGCCGAGGCCAAGCGGCGCATTCGCGAGAGCCGCGTCGCGGGGACGCGCAACCTGGTGGCGGCGCTGGCCGCGCTTCCGCGGAAGCCGGAAGCTCTGATTTGCGCCTCGGCCATCGGGTACTATGGCTCGCGAGGCGATGAAGTTCTCACGGAATCTTCCGCGCCGGGGAGCGGCTTCTTGCCGGAGGTGTGCGTGGCGTGGGAGAGAGAGGCGCAGGCCGCGGAAGCGTTCGGCATGCGCGTGGTGCGCGTGCGCACGGGCATCGTGCTGGACACTAATGGCGGCGCGCTGGTGCGCATGCTGCCGCCATTCCGCATGGGCCTGGGCGGCAGACTGGGCAGTGGCCGGCAGTGGATGTCGTGGATCCATCTGGAGGACCTGACGGCGTTGTTCCAGTTCGCGGTGGAGCGGCAGGTCCGCGGACCGCTGAATGCGGTGGCCCCGTACGCCGTCACCAACTCGGAGTTCACTCGTGAACTGGCGCGGGCACTGCGGCGGCCCGCGGTGTTCCCCGTTCCGGGATTCGCGCTGCGGTTGCTGTTTGGCGAAATGGCGGACGTGCTGCTGGCGAGCCAGCGGGTAGCGCCCGGCGCGGCCGAGGCCGCCGGATTCCGGTTTCGCTTTCCGCAACTGGCCCCGGCGCTGGAAGGCCTGCTCCGCCCGGCCCGTGCCGCCAGTCGCGTATAATAAATAAGTAACGGAGAGGATTTGTGTCGTTGCGTGCGTATTTTCGTCTTTTCACCCAGATCCAGTTGATGCCCATTATGGAAAATGGCGAGGAGATCCTCGTCGGCGGGCAGGCCGTGCTGGAAGGCGTCATGATGCGCGCCCCCCATAGCTACTGCGTGGCGGTCCGCAAGCCGGACGGCGAAATCGTCACCGAAGAGGCGCCGCTCGCCCGCATGTCCGAAAAATACAAGATCTTCAAGTACCCGGTCTTCCGCGGCGTGGGGACCCTGTGGCAGGCCATGACCCTGGGGATCAGGGCCCTGCGATTCTCCAGCAACGTGGCGCTCCAGGACCCACAACCAGCCGCGGCCAACCAGCCGCCAAAAGAAATCCCCGGTTGGGCCATTGCAGCCAACCTGATTTTCACGTTCGGCATGTTCATTTTCATGTACAAGTTCGTGCCGCTCTTGCTGGTGACCAAGCTGCAGAAACTGTATCCGGCGCTGGCCGGCCGGGTGGCGTTCAACGTGGCCGATGGCTTGATCCGCATGGCCATCTTTCTGGGATTCATGTTCGCCATTTCTCTCCTGAAGGACATCCGGCGCGTGTTTGAGTATCACGGCGCGGAGCACAAGGTGGTTTTCAATTTTGAATCGGGCCAGCCGGTGACGGTCGCCAACGCGCAGCGGTTCACCACGTTCCACCCGCGGTGCGGCACCAGTTTCCTGTTCGTCGTATTGATCCTGTGCATCCCCATCTACACGCTCATCCCCTTCGATGGGTTCCTGCCGAGACTGCTCTCGCGCATCGCGCTGCTGCCGCTCCTCGCGGGCCTGAGCTACGAGGTGATCCGCTTCGCGGCCAAGCGGCGCGGCTCGCTGCTGGCCACGCTCGCGGCGCCGGGCCTGTGGCTCCAGCGCATCACCACCAAACCGCCGGCCGACGACCAGACGGCGGTGGCCATCCGCGCGCTCGAAGGCGCCATGGCACTCGAAAAGGCGCAAGGCGGACAACTGGTCATCGCCTGACCATCCATGCAATTCGTTTCCAAACTCGATCAGCTCGAAGAACGCTTCGAGGCTCTCACCCGGCAGATGGCCGACCCCGCCGTGATCGGCGACGCCGATCAGTATCGCAAAGTGGCCAAGGCGCACAGCGAACTGTCGGAGGTGGTCTCCGCCTACCGGGAGTGGAAGAAGAACGAGGATGCGCTTTCGCAGGCGCGCCCCATGCTCGCGGACGGCGACCCCGATTTGCGCGCCATGGCGCAGGAAGAAATCACCAGCCTGGAGCCGGAACTGGCCCGCCTGGAAGAGCATCTCAAGGTGCTCCTGCTGCCCAAGGACCCCAACGACGACCGCAACGTGGTGCTCGAGATCCGCGCCGGCACGGGGGGCGATGAAGCCACGCTGTTTGCGGCCGAGATTTTCCGCATGTACTCGCGCTATGGGGAGTCGCAGGGCTGGAAGATCGAGGTGACCTCCGCCAGCGAGTCGGCCGTGGGCGGGCTGAAGGAAGTCATCGCCCTGGTGAGCGGCGACAACGTCTACAGCAAGCTCAAGTACGAAAGCGGCGTGCATCGCGTGCAGCGCGTGCCCGTCACCGAGCAGCAGGGGCGCGTGCACACTTCCGCCATCACCGTGGCGGTGCTGCCGGAGGCGGACGAAGTCGAGGTCAAGCTCGACCCCAAGGACGTTCGTATCGATACCTTCTGTTCCTCGGGCCCCGGCGGCCAGTCGGTCAACACCACCTACTCGGCCGTGCGCCTCACCCACTTGCCGACCGGCCTGGTGGTCTCCTGCCAGGACGAAAAATCGCAGATCAAGAACCGCTCCAAGGCGGAGCGCGTGCTGCGCTCGCGGCTGTACGAGCTGGAGCTCGAAAAACAGCAGGCGGCGCTGGGCGCGGAGCGGCGCAGCATGGTGGGCACCGGCGATCGCAGCGAAAAAATCCGCACCTACAACTTCCCGCAGAACCGCGTGACGGATCACCGCATCGGCCTCACGCTGCATCAACTGGATTTCGTGATGGAGGGCAAGATGGATGCCATCTTCGAGGCCCTGACCACCTATTACCAGGCCGAGAAACTGAAGCAGCAGACCGAGCAGGGTGTGGTGGTCTGAAGCTCTCATGACGCTGCACACGGCATTGCTCCAGGGTGTTCGCCTGCTGGAGGATGCCGGTATCGCGGCGCCACGGCTGACCGCCGAGGTGCTGCTTGCGCACGCCATTCGCCAGGAACGCGTCTACCTGTACGCCCACCCCGAGCGGGAATTGCAAGAGGTGGAGTGGCTGCACTATGGCCGCTACCTGCACGAGCGTCTCAACCGCAAACCCACGCAGTACATCACCGGGCGGCAGGAGTTCTACGGGCGCGAGTTTCGGGTGACGCCGGACGTCCTGATTCCGCGCCCGGAGACCGAGCACGTGGTGGAAGTCGCCCTCCAGACGGCGCGCGGGGCCGCGCGCGTGCTCGATGTCGGAACCGGCTCCGGCGCGCTGGCGGTGACGCTGCAACTGGAAACCGGCGCCGATGCATGGGCCACGGAGATCTCACCGGCGGCCGCCGCCGTTGCCGCCGGGAATGCGCGGCGCCTCGACGCGCCGGTAAACGTAGTGATC
>JBAWDI010000236.1:0-11496 GCA_049590695.1 Bryobacteraceae bacterium | reverse complement strand
GTGACCAGCAGGTCGAGATCGCCCACCGTTTCGCGCCCGCGCCGCAGGCTGCCGGCGGGCGTGACGGCTTCGACGCCCGGAACCTGCCCCAGCGCCTCGATCAATTCCGCCGCCACGGCTTCCGCATAACTCAACAGGTAGCGGCCGCTGCGCTGGCGGTATTGCGCGATGGAGCGCAGGACCTTCTCTTCCAGCTTGGCCCCCATGCGCGGCAGCACGCGCAGCTTCTGCTCCTGGCAGAGCCGCTCCAGCTCGTCGATGGTGCTGATGCGGTAATGCTGGAAGATGAGCGCGATGCTCTTGGGACCGAGCCCCTGAATCTTCAGGAACTCGAGGGCGGTGGGAGGGAACTTCTGCAACAGCAGGTCGCGCCGCTCGCAGGACCCGCGCTCCACGATCTCCGCCAAAACGTGCGCCAGACCCTTGCCGATTCCGGGAATCTCGGTGACATTGCGGTTCGGGTCGCGCAGAATATCGGCGATGCGTTCGGGATAGCCCTCGACGGCGGTAGCTCCGTTGCGATAGCTGCGGATGCGGAACGAGTCTTCGCCGGCGATCTCCATCAGATCGGCCGTCTCCCAGAGCACGCGCGCGATTTCCTGGTTCTCCAAACGGGGCCCTCCATTCAATTGTAAGCTGGCAACCGGCGCACGGGCTTCGGGGATGCGAACTGGATCAGAGAGCATCGTGCCCGTGCGGAGAATTCGAGTCGACTCCGGGACCTCAAATGGAGTTCGGACCCACAACCCTACGCAGGCCCGCCCCACCCCCACCATCGGATCTGCTAATATTGAATGGCCGAAAGGCTCTCCCGCATGCCGTCAAGTTTGCCGCTGGCGCTCCTGGCCCCTCATTCCGCTACCGACCGTTTGGTGCGGAGCATGTTCGACGACACCTTCGCCGGAATTCATCAGATGGCGTGGTTCGATTGGGCCATGCTGATCCCTTATTTCACGATTCTGGTCATCCTTTCGGTTTACGGCATCCACCGCTACGACATCATCCGCACTTATTTCAAGCACCGGAAAAAGGCCGTTACCGGGCCGCCCCAGCGGTACGAGCAGCGTCCCCCGGTGACCATCCAGCTTCCCCTCTACAACGAGCGCTACGTGGTGGAGCGGCTCATTGACGAGGTGGTCAAGATCGAGTATCCGAAGGACCTGCTGCAGATTCAGGTTTTGGACGATTCCACCGACGACACCGCCCCCTTCGCCGAAGCCCTGGTGGCGCGCTACCGGGCGCTGGGCCACCCCATCGAGTATCACCACCGCGCCAACCGCCACGGTTTCAAGGCCGGCGCGTTGCAGGAAGGGCTTGAGACCGCGACCGGTGAGCTGGTGGCCGTGTTCGACGCCGATTTTTGCCCGCCGTCCGATTTCCTCGACCGCACCGTCGATTTCTTTGTGGATCCGACGGTCGGGGTGGTGCAGACCCGCTGGAGCTACATCAATCGCGATTACAACTTCCTCACGGAAGTGGAGGCCATGCTCCTGGACGGCCACTTCATCCTGGAGCACGGGGCCCGGTCGCGCGCGGGGTACTTCTTCAACTTCAACGGGACGGCCGGCATCCTGCGTAAGAAGATGATCGCCGATGCGGGAGGCTGGCAGCACGATACGCTCACCGAAGATTCCGACCTGAGTTACCGCGCCCAACTCAAGGGCTGGCGTTTCGTTTACCTGCCGGGCCTCGACTGCCCGTCCGAGCTGCCCGTCGAAATGCACGGCTTCCAGGTGCAGCAATCCCGCTGGGCCAAGGGGCTGACGCAGGTGGCCAAGAAGCTGCTGCCCGCGATCTGCCGCGCCGACGTGCCGAAGCGCGTCAAAGCCGAGGCTTTCCTGCACCTCACGCCCAATATTTCCTATCCCCTGATGATCGTGCTGTCGGCGCTGCTGCTGCCCGTGATGATCGTGCGCTTCTACATGGGTGTGTGGCAGATGGTGTTCATCGATCTGCCGCTCATCGTGGCGTCGTTCTGGTCCATCTCGCTGTTCTACGTGATTGCGCAGCGCGAGCTGTACCCCAAGCACTGGAAGCGGTCGATTCTGATGCTCCCCATGCTGATCGCGGTGGGGGTGGGGCTGACCATCATCAATACGCGGGCCGTGCTGGAAGCGCTGTTCGGCATTCAGAGCGGCTTTGTGCGGACGCCCAAATTCGCCATCAGTGGGGGCCAGGTTAGCCTGGAACACAAGAAGTACCGCCGCCGCAGCGGCTGGCTTCCCTATGCGGAGATTCTGGTGGGCACGTACTTCGTGGCGATGAACGTGTTCGCCATCCAAACCTACAACTTCTTCGCGATTCCGTTCCTTTTGCTCTTCGTCGTGGGCTACTACTGGGCGGGTTTTGGCACCTTGTACCAGGAATACCAGGGCCGGTTGCGCTGGCTCAAGCAGCGGAACCTGGAGTTGGCCCGGCAGGCGTAGCAGAGGTTTATCCATGAGAGTCACTCTTAAGCTCGCAATAGCATTGCTGTCCTCATTGACTTTGATGGCGCAACGGCCGTGGCAGCAGATCACCGTGCCGCCGGTCCGTGAAGCGGCTGCGAATTTCAAGACGCCGCCACGCGAGTATGGAGCCATCCAGCCGTTTCTGAGTTGGAACGGCCCGGACGCCAAGGAAATCGGGGGAAGGATCGTCCGGGATCTGGACCGGCTGTCGGCCAATGGCGTCTTCGTGTTCAACCTGTCGCCGGGACGCGGCGAACCGAAATACCTTTCGCCGGAGCACATGGCGCAAGTGAAGTTCGTGGTCCAGGAAGCCAAAAAGCGCGGGATGAAGCTGTGGATCCAGGACGAATGCGACTACCCCAGCGGCATGGCGGGAGGATTGATCAACACCGAGTACCCGCAGCTCCGCATGCAAGCCATCGTCGCCGATCTCCGCGCCAGCGTCGCCGCCGGGCAGACGCTCACCCTGCCGATGCCTCCGGGCACGCTGGGCGCGTTCTCGGTGAAAGGCTCCGACCAAACCACCGCGTTGATTCCACTCCCCGCCGGCAGCCAGTTCGAGTGGACCGCGCCGAGCGAGGGTTCCGATCCGAGCCAACCCAATTGGCTGTGGACCGTGGTCTTTGTGCGCCACATCTACCGCAGCTCGCCGACGCGGTCCAACACTCGCACGGACTTTCTCAGGCCCCCCAAGGACGCCCGTTACTCGCTCATCGATTTCCTCGATCCGGAAGCGACCCACGCTTTCATGAAGCTCACGCACGAAACCTACAAGCAGGCGATCGGGGACGAGTTCGGCAAGACCGTGCTCGGCTTCTTCGGCGACGAAACCGACTACAACGGCTTCATCCCCTGGACCCCCAAGCTGCTCGATGAGTTTCAGAAACAGAAGGGTTACGATCTCAAGCCCTACATTCCTATGTGGTTCATGGGTAAGCTGAGCGACGAAGCCCAGCGCGCCAAGGCCGACTACTACGACGTGTGGAGCGGCATGTTCGCCAGCAACTTCTTCGACGTGGAGGCCGGCTGGGCCGCCCAGAACCACATGGAAGACCTCCGGCACGTGGGCGCCAGCAGCGTGCCGCTCTATCTGATTCGCAACGAGGGCGACTTCTTCAGGTGCATGCGGCACGTGCAGGTGCCCGGCATCGACAACATCAACAGAGTCGGTCCGGGCAAAGTGGCCAATTGGACCAAGCTGGCTTCCTCCGCGGCGCACCTGTTCGGAAGGCCAAAGGCGTGGGAGGAGGAGGGCGGAGGCGAGGGGGAGCTGGGCAAGTTCGTGGCGGATTACCACTTCGCGCGCGGTGTCACGGCCCTTCAGATTCGTGCCGGGGGCAGTGCCATCGCCTGGTATGTGAATCGCCTCGGATACCTGCTCTCCATCGGACGGCCGGCGGCCCAGGTTGCGATGTATTACCCCACCAACAGCGTCTGGATGGGCGACGACGACTCCATCACCGCCATGGAACACCTGACGCAGCAACTGCTCGAGCATCAAATCGACTTCGACTACCTCGACGAGCAGGTTCTCTCCACCGTGGGAACGCTGGATGGCGGCGGATTGAAGAATCTCAGCGGCCAGGTCTACCGCGGCATCGTGATTCCCTCTTCGACGGTGATCACGCGCGCGGCACTCGACCGCTTGCGCGCGTTTGCCACCCAGGGCGGGAAGGTGATCTTCGTCGGCCGCACACCCACGCAAGTGATCGAGCGGACCTTCCTGAAGCCCGCCGGCGGAGCGCCGGACCTGAGCTTTGCGGTGCTGGAACCGGCCGCGGAGATCACGGCGCGGGTGGTTCAGGCGCTGCCCAAACCCGACGTGGCGCTGGACCATCCCTGCCCTCCGATCACATACAACCATCGGAGCTTGCTGGACGCCGAAGTGTACTTCTTTTTCAACGAGAGCAATCAAAAGCAGACGCGCGCCGCGGTTCTGGCCGGAGGCGGCCAGCCGCAGGTGTGGGATGCGGGCGCGGGTACCGTTCACCCGATGACCGGCGCCACCGTAGGGAGCGGAACTGTGACCATGCCTCTCTCGCTTGACCCTTATGAGGCGGAGCTGATCGTTCTGGGGCCTCTGCCGGCTGGAGCGGCCGGGCCGCGGTAGACGTTCACTCATGCCGCAGTGCGCGGAAGCTCGCCAGCACGTGGATTCATCGCTCCTTGCTTTCCCTGAAGAGGATCACGCAAACGCCAACTTCCAGTTCTTTCGCGAGGTGACAGACGACCAAAGGCGATCGTCCGCCGCACTAGCTACACCAGCACCGTAAACGTGGCTTCCGTCACCTCCACCGCCCGGTACAGGGTATCCCGCTCCACCGGCTCGCGGCCCGCCTTGCGGATCAGGTGCAGCAGCTCGGCGCGGCGCAGACCCTGCGTGGTGGTCGCGCCGGCGTCGTGGTAAATCCGTTTCTCCACGATGGTGCCGTCGATATCGTCGGCGCCGAAGCGCAGCGCGATCTGCGCGATCCGCGGCGTCATCATCACCCAGTAGGCCTTGATGTGCGCAATGTTGTCCAGCATCAGGCGCGCCACCGCGATGTTCTTGATGTCCGCGAAACCGGCTAAGGAACCTGAATCCCCGCCACGGCCAGCAGCATCAGACTTAGTAATTCCTGTGCGGGATTTTGCTCCCGTCAGGGTCAAGGAGGGATATCTATGCGAACGCGCCCCCTGATTCTGGCAGCTATGGTTGCCTCTGCTGCCTGTCTGATCACCCAAGCTCAGTCACCCACAATCACCGGCCCCAGCGTCACCGCCGTAGTCAACGGGCCAGCTACATCACTCCTGGACTGCCCAATGCGGGCATCGCGCAAGGCTCCATCTTTGTGGTCTTCGGGAGCGACTTGGGCCCGGCCAATATCTCCTTCGCCCCGACGGCCTTCCAGTCCACCACGTTGAGCAATACCTCCGTGTCGGTCACGGTGGCTGGCACTACGGTGAACGCGCTTATGTACTACACCTCGGCCGGCCAGGTCGCCGCGCTGCTGCCCTCGAACACGCCCACGGGCACGGGAGCCATCACCGTCGCCTATAATGGCCAGACCAGCTCCCCGGTGCCCATCGCCGTGGTGGCAAACAACCTGGGAATCTTCACCATCGGTTCGAATGGCGAGGGACCGGGCATCGTCACCTACCCCGACTACAGCCTGGTTTCGGCGTCCCTGGGCGCCAACTGCGGAGGGCCGAACACCACCTGCGGCGCAGCCAACCCCGGCGATACGCTCATCCTGTGGGCTACGGGATTGGGCCCTGTCAGCGGAAACGAGACCTCCGGCGCAGGCCTGGGTCAGAACATGCCGAACATTCCGCTCACGGTGTGGCTGGGCGGAGTCCAAGCCCCAGTGACGTATCAGGGCCGGTCCGGCTGCTGCATCGGGGAAGATCAGATTGTGTTTAAGGTGCCGAACAATGTTCCCACCGGATGCGCCGTGCCGTTACTGGTCCAGATCAACAACCAGATCAGCAACAACACGGTGATGCCGGTGGCCAACGGAAGCCGCAGTTGCACTCCCACCGATCCCGTGCTGGCATCGGTCAACGTTGAGCAAGCGGTCACCGCCGGGCCTGTCACAGTCGGCGCGATCCACCTGTCCCATTTTTCGGACGGCGGGGGCACCTTCGAGGACGACGCGAGGGCCCAGTTCTTTAAGGCTCTCACATACACCCCGGGATCTCAGCCTTTCTTTGTCTCCTACGTTGACGACCAGCCGTTCGGCACCTGCCTCGTCTATAACAACCTCAATGAGAACGAGACTAATCCGTTCACGAGCGATGCCGCTCTCGACGCTGGTTCCGGTATTACGGTGACGGGGCCGAACGGAAGCGTGTCCCTGCCCGAGAACCAAGGCCTGAGCCCGATCGGCGCGGCAGGAAAGTTTCTGGTCCCGGGCTCCTATACTGTCACAGGGACCGGCGGAGCGGACGTGGGCTCTTTCAGTGCGACCTTCACGATCCCCGCGTTGCCCACGTTGGTCAGTCCGGCGAACAACGCCAGCGTCACTCGTTCCGGCGGAATGACGGCCACCTGGACGGGGGGCAGCGGAAACGTTCTGATCGAGGTATACAGCGCAACCGATAACACATTCACCAACGGCGCCGCCGCGGTCTGCACCGTGCCCGCAAGCGCCGGAACATTCACGGTTCCGCCCTCCGTCCTCCTGGCGCTTCCCGCCGGCAACTTCGCCGGGTTCGTTTTCTCGACGGCAACCGAGGCCCTGTTCACGGCGACGGGTCTGAATGTCGGAATCATTTCCGTAGATCGCTATAACGATGCGGGCTTCGGTTACGGTTGGGGCTCCGGCAGTTTCACGTTGAAGTAGGCGCGGCGGGCACGAGCGTAGCGCGCCGAGACTTCCTCGGGAGGCCGACGTCACCTACCCCAGCCCTGTATCGCGCCGCCCCTACACCAGCACCGTGAACGTGGCTTCCGTCCGCTCCACCGGCCGGTATAGGGTATCCCGCTCCACCGGATCGCGGCCCGCCTTGCGGATCAGGTGCAGCAACTCGGCGCGGCGCAGACCCTGCGTGGTGGTCGCTCCGGCGTCGTGGTAAATGCGCTCCTCCACGATGGTGCCGTCGATATCGTCGGCGCCGAAGCGCAGCGCGATCTGCGCGATCCGCGGCGTCATCATCACCCAGTAGGCCTTCACGTGCGGGATGTTGTCCAGCATCAGGCGCGCCACCGCGATGTTCTTGATGTCCGCGAAACCCGTGGTGCTGGGGATGTGCTGGAGCGCCGTGTTGTCGGGATGGAAGGCCAGCGGGATGAAGGTCGCGAAACCGTGCGTTTCGTCTTGCAGCTCGCGCAGGCGGATCAGGTGGTCCACGCGGTCTTCCTCGTTTTCGATGTGGCCGTACAGCATGGTGCAGTTCGAGCGAAGACCCAATTGGTGCGCCGCGCGCGCGGCCTCCAGCCACTCGCGGCCGTCGATTTTGTGATCGCAGATGATGCGCCGGATGCGCTCGTTGAAGATCTCGGCGCCGCCGCCGGGCAGCGAATCCAGGCCCGCGTCGCGCAGCCGTTCCAGCGTCTCGCGCACCGGAATTTTCGTGCGCCGCGCCAGGTAGGCGATCTCCACCATGGTCAGGGCCTTCAGGTGGACCCGCGGGAAACGCTGCTTCAGGCCGCGCAGCATTTCGCAGTACCAATCGAGGGTCAGCTCGGGATGCAGGCCGCCCACGATGTGGAACTCGGTGACCGCCTCGCTCCAGCCCTCGCCGGCGCGCTGCCACACCTCTTCGAGCGACATGGTGTAGGCCCTGGGGTCGCGCACGCGCTTGCCGAATGCGCATAGGCGGCAACTGGCCACGCAGACGTCGGTGGGGTTGATATGGCGGTTCACGTTGAAGAAGGCGACGTTGCCGTGGAGCCGCTCGCGCACCAGGTTGGCCAGGTAGCCGAGCGCCAGGATGTCCGCGGTGCGGTAGAGTGCTAGGCCGTCGTCGAACGAGAGCCGCTCGCCCGCCTCAACCTTTGCGCGGATAGGGACAAGACGGGAGTCGTCGATTACCACTTGCATACTTCAGGCACCCGGTTTGAGGAGGAGAATATCAGCAGCCCAGAATAAAAAGAATAACACGCTCACATAGCCGTTCATGGTGAAGAAGGCGGCGTTGACGCGCGAGAGGTCGTGGGGCTTCACCAGGCTGTGCTCGTAAACCAGCACCGCCACAATGGCGCCGACTCCGGCCAGCGCCAGTGCGCCCAGGTGCAGCGTCCAGACCAGCGCCAGCAGGCAGACCACCATCAGCGCGTGCATCGCCCGGGCGGCCCGTAACGCTCCGGCTATGCCCAGGATGCGCGGCACGCTGAAGAGCCCTTCGGCGATGTCGAATTCGTAATCCTGGCAGGAGTAGATGACGTCGAAACCGCCGGTCCAGAAGGTTACCGCGGCGGTGAGCCAGAGAATGCGCGGGTCGAGCGAGCCGCGCACGGCGATCCAGGCGGCGGCAGGCGCGATTCCCAGGCAGAACCCCAGCACCAGGTGCGAGAAAGAGGTGAGCCGCTTGGTGAAGGAATAGAAAAACACCGTGCCCAGCGCCACCGGCGCCAGGCGCAGGCACAGCCGGTTCAGTTCACCGGCGGCCAGGAAGAAGAGGGCCGACGCTGCCGCCACGAAACCCCAGGCAAAACCGCGAGACAGCAGACCGGTGGGCAGGTGGCGCATCCTGGTGCGCGGATTGCGCGCGTCGATGTCGAAATCGACCAGGCGGTTGAACGCCATGGCGGCCGAGCGGGCGCACACCATCGCGACCACGATCCAAAGCAGCTTGCGCGCAATTTCCCCGCCGCTCGCGCGGCCCTCGCGGAACGCCAGCAGAGCCCCGGTGAGGGCGAACGGCAGCGCGAAAACCGAATGCTCGAACTTGATCATTTCGAGCGTCAGCTTGAGACGTTTCCAGAGCATCGGGAAAGTAGCACCATTTTACCGCCTGCCATCGGGTAAAATTGCGGTTACAAGCACGGCTACCCGCGTGTTACAGTTTGAGCGTATAGCCGGGCGCCTGAAGGGAGTAGCGGGAATGTTGGAAGCCTTCGCGTTGTCGGACCAAGGCTGCGTCAGAGCGAATAATGAAGACTACTGCCTGATCAAACCGGAGCTGGGACTATACGTGCTGGCGGACGGGATGGGCGGAGCCAGGGCCGGCGAGCGGGCATCGCAATTGGCCGTGGATACCGTGGCGGAAGTGGTGCTCGAGGCCCAACACCGGGATTCCCAGGTGGTGCTGAAGGCTGTCGAGGAGGCCAACCGCCGCGTGGCCGAGGCGGCGCAGAGCGATCCCAGCCTGGAAGGCATGGGCACCACTCTGGTGGTTGCTCTCGAAACCGAGGAAGGCCTCTTTATCGCCAGCGTGGGAGACAGCCGCGCCTACTTGCTGGATGACAACGGCTTCCGCGCCATCACCGACGACCAGACGTGGGTCAACGAAGTGGGCCGGCCGCTCGGCCTCAACGAGGAGAGCCTCCGCAATCATCCCATGCGGCACGTGCTGACCATGGCCATTGGCGCCAGCGCGCCGCTCACCGTCAACTACTATTGCGTGCCCTTGAAGGCGGGCGCGCTCGTGCTAATTTCGAGCGACGGGCTGCACGGCGTGCTGGATGCCGATCGCATCGAGCGGATCCTGCGCGGCGGGCCGTATGGCTGGACTCTCGAAGAAACCTGCCGCCGCTTGATTGAGGCGGCCAAAGAAGCCGGAGGCCCGGATAACATTACCGTCATATTGGCGAGAAAGTCCGGTTGACTCCGCCACTAATTGGGTTGAGACACATGCTTAGGGCCTTTCCCGCAACGGCGTTGGTCCTGGCGCTCGGTTGCACGGCGACGGCTCAAGTCGCCATTCTTCACATCCGCGTCGTCGAGGGCGAGGGAGCGGTATACGCTCCAGGGTCGCGCAGCGCGCGCCCGCTCACCGTCGAAGTCACCGACGAAACCGGAGCGCCCGTGGCAGGCGCGGCCGTCAGTTTTCACCTGCCCGAAGAAGGCCCGGGCGGTCTCTTCGCCAACAACATACAGACGGACGTGGCGGTCACGGACAGCCATGGACATGCCAGCGTGCGTGGCTTGCAGTTGAATCGCACTTCTGGACGTTTCATGATTCTCATCGTGGCCTCCAAGGAGCAGGCGCGCGCCGGCATAGCGTCGTTCCAGTACATTGCCGAGCCGGGAAGCGGGGCGGGGCCCGGAGGGCACCCCGCCAAGGCCGGCAGCTCCCACGGTCATAAAAAGTGGATCGTGGTGGCGGCGGCGGTGCTGGCCGGCGGCGGCGCGGCGGCGGCCATCCTGGTGGCCGGAAGGTCGGGAAGCACCCCGGTGCCGGCTCCCACGATCACCCTGTCCATCGGGACACCGGCCATCACGGTGGGCAAGCCATGAACGCACCATTCCTTCGCGTGGCGCTGCTCGCGGCTTCGCTCGCGCCCGCGGGTTATGGGCAGTTTCAGTTGTTCGTGGTGAACGGCAGCGCGGAGCAGCCGGCGCCGGCCGTCTACAATTTAGGCGCGGTTTACCCGAACCAGGCGGTCTCCGCCCACTTTCGTTTGCGCAACACCTCCAGCGCCGCCGCCACCGTGACGGTGCTGTCGGTGGCGGGCGCCGGGTTTACGCTGAATGGGCCGGCGCTTCCGTTCCCGCTCGGTGCGCAGGCGGCCGTGGATTTCACCGTGACTTTTCTCGCGCCGGACGCCGGTTCCTACAGCGCCCCGCTGCTGTCCGACGGAGTTTCGCTTCTGCTGCTCGCCACTGTGCTGCCGCGGCTGACGTATGAGGTGGATACGGGAGCGGGTCTCCAGCCGCTGGGCACGGCTCCGGTGGATTTCGGCTCGGTCGAGTTCGGTTCCAGCGCGGTGCGCCATTTCGTGGCCGTGAACCAGATGACGGTAGCCCTTACGGTGCCGGCCATCGCCGTGGCCGGCGGCGATTTCGCTTTGATCGGCGCCGCGCCCAGCGGCACGGTGCTCCAGCCCAACCAGAGCGCCTCTTTCGATGTGCGTTTCAGCCCCACGGCCGCGGGCTCGCGCAGCGGCTCGCTCGTCATGGGCGACCAAACCTACGCGCTGGTGGGGACGGGCGCGCAGTTGACCTACCAAGTGGACGAGGGCGCGGGCGCCGGTCTCCAACCGCTTGGCGCCGCCCCGGTGGATTTCGGCTCGGTCCAGCTCGGTTCCAGCGCGGTGCGCCATTTCGCCGTTGCCAACCAGTCGGCCATTGTCCTGACGGCGGCGCCCATCGCCGTTCCGCCCGGCGACTTCGCCTTGAGCGGCGGGGCGCCTGGCGGCCTGGCGATCCAGCCCGGCCAGAGCGCCGACTTCTATATCCAGTTCACTCCCACGGCCACGGGCGCCCGCACCGGCTCGCTCGTCATTAGCGGCCAAACTTACACGCTGATTGGGACGGGCCTGCAGTTGACTTACGAAGTGGACGCGGGCGCGGGGCTCCAGCCGATCGGCGCCGGCCCGGTGGATTTCGGCTCGGTCGTGCTCGGTGTCAGCCTCGCGCGCCATTTCGCCATTGTGAACCAGACAACCGCGGTGCTGACG
>JBAWDI010000235.1:0-2843 GCA_049590695.1 Bryobacteraceae bacterium | reverse complement strand
GACAAGGGGCGCGTAGTGACCGGCGGCGGCGGCATTCAGCCGGACATCGTGGTCTATCCGCCGGCCGCCAACCGGTTGCGCGCGGTGCTCGATGCCAGCGGCTCCTTCACCAACTTCGCCACCGAGTATCTCCGCAATAACAAGGTCACCGCGGATTTCGAGGTGACACCTCAAATCATGGACGAGTTTCGTGTGTTTCTTTCGGACCGCAGTATTCAGCCCGGCATCGCCGAATGGTCCCCGGAGCGGGAATTCATCGTCAATCGCCTCAAAACCGAAATCTTCAACCAGGCATTCGGCGTGGAGAAAGGCGACGAGGTGGAAGCCGAGCGCGACCCGGTGATCCTGAGGGCGCTGGAAGTGCTGGGAGGGTAGAAGGGTGGATCGCACACGCCGTCTCCTGGCCGATCCACTCTGGATTGCGAGCGTGACCGCCCCCCCCTCGACGACGAGCCTTATACGCCGGAGCAGCAGGCCAACGACGCCGAAGCTCAAGCCGCCATTGACCGGGGCGAGGGCATCCCCCACGCACAGATGCTCGGGGAATTCGGAAAGAATTTCTCCGCGCTCTCTGCCTCCTCCGCGTCTCTGCGGTGAGAATTCCTTCCCCGCACCAACGAATTACGGACTCTGGTTCGCTGCCCACCCCGCCTCTGCCATAATGTTACCGGAGGCATGAACCGTGGCCAAGCACACCCTGCCCGTACCCATTTCTCTCGAGAATGAAAAGAATCCCTGGATCGCCGCCGAGACGCGGTTCGACGAGGCCGCTATGCGCCTCAAGCTGGATGACGGCATGCGCAAGGTGCTGCGCTCCGCCGCCAAGGAGATCACCGTTCACATTCCGGTGCAGCTCGACGACGGCCGCATCGAGGTCTTCACCGGCTATCGCGTGCAACATTCCCTGGCGCGGGGGCCGGCCAAAGGCGGCATCCGCTTCGCGCCCGACGTGACCCTCGACGAGGTCCGCGCGCTGGCCTCCTGGATGACCTGGAAATGCGCCGTCGTCAATATTCCGTTCGGCGGCGGAAAGGGCGGCGTCATCTGCGATCCCCACCTGCTCTCCGACGCCGAATTGGAAAAGCTCACGCGCCGCTACACAGCCGAGATCATCGACTTCCTGGGACCGGAGCGCGACGTTCCCGCGCCGGACGTCAACACCAACGAGAAGGTGATGGCGTGGATCATGGACACCTACTCCATGCACGCGCGCCACTTGGTGACGGCCGTGGTCACCGGCAAGCCGATGGCTCTAGGCGGTTCGCGCGGCCGTCCGGAGGCCACCGGGCGCGGCTGCATGATCGTCATCCTGAAGGCGCTGAAGCTACTCGGCCTCAAGCCGCAAGATGCGCGGGTGGTGATTCAGGGCCTCGGCAACGTGGGCGGCATGGCGTCGAAGCTCATGAGCGCCATCGGATTCAAAATCGTCTGTGTCATCGAATACGATGGCGCCGTCTATAACGCCAACGGTCTCGACATCGCCGCGCTGCAGGAACACCGCCAGGAAACCGGCTCCATCACCGGCTTCGCGGGCGGCGAAGACATGGACAAGGACGAAGCCCTGTTTCTGGAGTGCGAGGTGCTGATCCCCGCCGCCACGGAGGACGTGATCCATTCGGGGAACGCCGACAGAATCCGGTGCAAGATCCTGTGCGAAGGCGCCAACGGCCCCACGACTCCGCTGGCCGACGAGGTTCTGGCCGGCAAGAAGATTTTCCTGATCCCCGACATTCTGGCCAACGCGGGCGGCGTGACGGTCTCCTATTTTGAGTGGGTGCAGGACCGCCAGGGCTTCTTCTGGAACGAGCGGCTGGTCAACCAGCGCCTCGAGGAGATCATGACGGAGAGCTTCGACGCGGTGCTGGAATACGCCCGCGCGCACCAGGTGAACAATCGCATCGCCGCCTACATGCTGGCTCTCGATCGCGTGGCCCAGGCCATCAAGCTCCGGGGCATCTACGCGTGATGTGGCGCAGGCACTCCTCAGTGGGGCGGACCCCCTGGCCCGCGGCCGACGCCCACGTCGGCCTCTTCGTGCGCGGGAAAAGGGCCGGCCAGGGGGCCGGCCGCGGACCGGGGGGTCCGCCCCACTAAGATGTCCTCCGACGCCTCCACTCCGCTGATGCGGCAGTACAACAGCATCAAGCAGCAGGTCCCCAACGCCCTGCTGATGTTCCGCCTGGGCGATTTTTACGAGCTGTTTTTCGAAGACGCCGTGGTGGCCGCGCGCGAACTCGAAATCACCCTCACCTCGCGCAACAAGGAAAAGGGCGCCCCCATCCCCATGTGCGGCGTGCCCTACCACGCGGCCGACGGATACATCGCGCGCCTCATCCAGAAGGGCTACCGCGTGGCCATCTGCGACCAGATGGAAAACCCCAAGTTCGCGAAGTCCCTGGTGAAGCGCGAGATCACGCGCGTGGTGACGCCGGGCACCGCCATGGACGCCAACCTGGTGGGCTCGCGCGAGAACAACTACCTGGCGGCCGTGGCGGGCCCTAAGGGCACCCCGGGGCCCCGCTCGGCCGTGGCGCACGTCGATCTCTCCACCGGCGAATTCCGCGTCACGGAGATGGAGCCCGCCGAAGTCGCCGGCGTTCTCGAACACCTTGGCGCGCGCGAAGTCCTCTTCCCCGCCGACCTTCCCCTGCTCGCTGGCGACGATCGCCCTGCCCGGCGCTTCGTGCGCACCGAACTCGAGGAATGGGTTTTCACTCACGACTACGCCAGCCGCACGCTGCGCGACCATTTCAAGCTGCTCTCGCTCGATGGCTGCGGGCTGGCCAACCATCCCGCGGCGATGGGCGCGGCGGGCGCCATCCTGCACTACCTCCGCGACACCC
>JBAWDI010000234.1:0-5632 GCA_049590695.1 Bryobacteraceae bacterium | reverse complement strand
GACCCCAAGAGTGAGACACGGCGGAAAGCCGACACTTTCCATTCGCTGCTTTTTGGTTGAGCCGCGAAGCCGTCCGTTTCATACTGAGCCTACCTGAGTCGGACGGGATAGGGCAATGCTGGGAAGCAACCCGAGCGACCGGCTCAGCGGCCGGAATGGCCGGGGGGGCAGGTCAACCTGCCCCTCAGGATTGAAAAGCATCCATTCTGGCTGAAAAAAGCGGTAAATCCCGGGGGTTTGGGGGCAGGCCCCCAAAGAGCCCTGCATCACCCAGCCGCGGCCAGTCATGGTAGGCGCCCTCGTCCATGGTCCCGGGTGGGCAGGGGAAAACTCAATCGTGCCGTGGGTGGCTGGAAGCCGGCAGGCGGCGAAAGGCTTCGCTCGAATTCTTCCGGCGTCTTATAGCCCAGAGCCGAATGGAGCCGCTGGCGATTGTAGTATCGGTCGATGAACTCCTCCAGATGAGCTTCCAGTTCTCCTTGATCGCGGTACTCCCGACCATCAATTTCCTCCTCTTTGAGGGTCTTCATGAACCTTTCGCAGGCGGCATTGTCGTACGGATTTGCCGGCCGGCTCATGCTGGGGATCATGCCGTGTTTCTGGAGAATCTCCACGTACTCCCGCGCCGCATATTGCATCCCGCGGTCGGAGTGATGGACCAGGCCTGGCTGCGGTTGACGCTTTTCGATTGCCTGCTGCAGGGCGGCTATCGTAAGCCGCACCGTCAGATTCCGATCCAGAGACCACCCTACCGCGCAACGCGAGAAACGGTCCAGGACTACGGCCAGAAACACGAACTCGCCGCGCAGTCGAATATAGGTGATGTCCGCCACCCAGAGCTGATTGATGCCCGTCAACTGCATGTGGGCAGCCACGTTCAAGTAGATCTCCAACTCGTGTTGGGAGTCGGTGGTTTTTACAAACTGGCGCCGCCGGATGGCCAACAGGTTGTCTTCCCGCATCAGACGGCCCACCCGCTTCTGGTTGACCACCATGCCACGGTTGCGCATTTCCTGGGTAATCCGCCGGCGTCCGTAATGCCGCCGATGCTGCAGCGCAATCTCCTGGATGACGGCGCGCACCACCATTTCCTCTTCGTCCGGCGCATGCTCGGCCAGGTTCCGATAATAGCCTGCCCGGCTCACTCCCACCAATTCGCACATCCGTTCCACCGTCAATGCGCCTTGCGCCCTTTGGCCCCACGCCTGGATGGTGACGTACAAACTATCCCGCCACCCGCGGTGCTCTTCCGGCGTTGCTCCTCGATTCTGCGCAAGGCATCGGCGAAAAAATCGGCTTCCAGCGCTTTGCTCCCCAGCGCCTCCTTCAACAGCCGGTTCTCTTCGAACAACCTCTTTTCTCTCGCGCTCTCTTGGCTCTGGCTCAGATCCGCCCACCGGGGTTGCGGTCTCCCCTCAAACTGATATTTCCAGCTGTAAAGCAAATCCCTACCAATGCTCAGTTCTCGAGCCAGCGCTACGATGCTGTCACAGGTCCGCATGCGGGCGACCGCCCGCCGCTTAAAATCCAGGCTATACTGCGCTCGCTTTGCCATTTTCCATTCTCCTTTCAATGGCAAAGTGTCGGTATGCCCCGTGTCTCAATTTTGGGGACCAGTACCCCCCGAAGAACGTCGGCACGGACGCCGACGTGGCAACCTAAAAGGTCGCTCCACGAGTTGAGCGCGACGATCAACCCGGAGTGGATAAGGCGCATTTCTTGCGCCGCACTACACCACAGAATCGGCTGGAGGTCGTCGGCGGTGATCGGATGGGGCGGCGCCACGCGCGCGGTTAACGGCCACGTGAAAACAACCCAGCCTGGGACGTCCTCGCCGGCGTTCAAACCGGTCATGCTAAACTGGAATTCTCAGCGCGGAGAGGTGGCAGAGTGGTCGATCGCGCCCGCCTCGAAAGCGGGAGTACCTTTACGGGTACCGGGAGTTCGAATCTCCCCCTCTCCGCCAGCCATCATCCCCTCGTCCGGCCACATCGCGCCGGCCTCCGCCACTCCCTTGTCTCCGCCCCCGCCGCGAGTTAGTCTCTGGAGTGGCGAGGTGCTCATGCAACGAATATTGTTGACCTGCCTGGTGGCGCTCGGCACAGCCTGGGGTCAGGCGGCCAAGCCGGCCGGCCCCGATCTGACCAAGCAACCGACCCTGTACGTGGTCGGCTATGCCCACCTGGACACACAGTGGCGATGGGAATACCCGACCACCATCAGCCAGTACATCCTGAACACCATGCGGGACAACTTTGCGCTGTTTGAGAAGTACCCGCATTATGTCTTCAATTTCAGCGGCGCCAACCGCTACCGCATGATGAAGGAGTACTTTCCGGCCGACTACGCCCAGGTCGAGAAATACGTGGCTGCCGGCCGCTGGTTTCCGGCGGGATCGTCGATGGAGGAAAACGACGTGAATTCGCCCTCCGCCGAGTCGATTATCCGCCAAGTGCTGTACGGCAAGCAGTATTTCCGCCGCGACTTCGGCAAGACCAGCGCCGAATATATGCTGCCGGATTGCTTCGGCTTCCCGGCCTCGTTGCCCAGCATTCTGGCTCACGCTGGCATCAAGGGCTTCTCGACGCAGAAACTGGCGTGGGGATCTTCGGCCCCGGCCGGCGGCCCGAATTCGCCGGAGAAGACGCCGCTCGGCACCCCGTTCAACGTCGGCATCTGGGAGGGGCCCGATGGCAAGAGCGTGATCGCGGCCCTCAACCCCGGCGATTACAGCGCCCCCATAACCACCGACCTCAGCGCGAGCCCCGCCGATCCCGGCCCGCGGCGCGTCGATTGGCCCGCCAGAGTCCAGTTGGATGGCAAGGTGAGCGGCCTGTTCACGGATTATCACTACTACGGCACCGGCGACGTCGGCGGCGCACCCGACGAAGCTTCCGTCAAATTGTTGGAGGCAACCGTAGCCGAGAATGCCCCGCTGCACGTGGTCTCCGCCACCGCGGACCAGATGTTCCTCGATATCAAGCCCAGCCAGACGGCCAGGCTGCCGCGCTATCAGGGCGAGATGGAGTTGACCAACCACTCGGCCGGGTCCCTTACCTCGGAGGCCTACCAGAAGCGGTGGAACCGCAAGAACGAGTTGCTGGCCGATGCCGCCGAGAAAGCTTCCGTCGCCGCCGAGCTGCTGGGCGGCCGGCCTTATCCCCTGGATCGCCTGAACAACGCCTGGACGCTGGTAATGGGCGGGCAATTCCACGACATCACTCCCGGCACCGCTACGCCCAAAGCGTATGAGTTTTCCTGGAACGACGACGTGCTGGCCATGAACCAGTTCGCGGGCGTGATGGCCAGCGCCACCGAAGCGGTCGCTTCCGGCATGGACACCCAAGCCAAGGGCGCGGCCATTGTGGTCTACAATCCTTTGAACGTCGCGCGCGAGGACGTGGTGGAAGCCGGCGTCGCCTTCCCTGGCGGAACACCCAAGGCCGTGCGCGTCATCGGGCCAGACGGCAAGCAAGTGCCCGCGCAGTTGTCGAACGGCAAAGTCCTGTTCGTGGCCAAAGTACCCTCGGTGGGCTACGCGGTGTACGACGTCGAGCCCGCCGGGACTCCGGCCGCAGGCTCCACGCTCCAAGTGAGCGAGTGGTCGCTCGAGAACGCGCGCTATCGCGTCACCATCGACGAGAACGGCGACATCAGCAGCATCTTCGACAAGACCATCGAGAAAGACCTTCTCTTGACTCCGGCGCGCTTGGAAATCAAGACCGACAAACCCGTGCAATGGCCCGCCTGGAACATGGATTGGGAAGACCAGTCGCGAGCGCCACGGGCTTATGTGGGCGGTCCGGCGCAGATCCGGATCGTCGAAAACGGTCCGGCGCGTGTGGCCGTCGAGGTTTCACGCGAGACCGAAGGCTCCAAATTTGTCCAGACCATCCGGCTCTCGGCGGGCGATGCCGCGAAGCGCGTGGAAATTGGCAACGTCATCGACTGGAATACCAAAGGGTCCCACCTCAAGGCCGTCTTCCCGCTGACCGCGACCAACCCCGTGGCGACTTATAACTGGGACATCGGCACGATTGAGCGGGGCACCGATAACCCCAAGAAGTTCGAGGTGCCGTCTCATCAGTGGGTCGATCTCACCGATCGCAGCGGCGCTTACGGCGCGACGGTGCTCACGGATTGCAAGAACGGCTCCGACAAGCCCGATGACAACACGCTTCGCCTCACTCTGATCCGCACACCCGGCACCCGCGGGCAATATGACGACCAGAGCACGCAGGATTTGGGCCATCACGAGTTCGTGTACGGCCTGGCCGGGCACGCGGGCGATTGGCGCAAGGGCCAGACCGATTGGCAGGCCTACCGTCTCAACCAGCCTCTCATTGCCTTCGAAGCCTCGAAACACGCGGGCGCGCTCGGCAAGACTTTCTCACTGCTCAGTGTCAGCCACAGCCGGGTGCGGGTTCTGGCCCTCAAGAAGGCCGAGCAGAGCGATGAAACGATCGTCCGCCTGGTGGAGCTCGATGGCAAGCCGGCTCCCAATGTGCAGATCGCGTTTGCCGCTCCGATTACCGCCGCGCGCGAAGTCAACGGCGCGGAGGAACCCGTCGGCGCGGCCACCGTGGCCAATGGCAAGCTGGTGACTTCGTTCACCGCGTTCCAGCCGCGCACGTTTGCGGTGAAGCTCGGCGCCGCACCCGCCAAGGTCGCCGCGGTCCATTCGCAGCCGGTGAAGCTCTTCTACGACCTGGCCGCCGCCAGCAACGATGGAACCAGGTCGGTGGGCGGTTTCTCTTCCGATGGCCGCGCCCTTCCAGCCGAAATGCTGCTCGCCGAGCTCGCCTTCGGCGGCGTCAAATTCGATCTGGCTCCCGCCCGGACCGGGACTCCCGACGCGGTGGTGGCCAAGGGCCAGACGATCCAACTTCCAGCCGGAAAGTTCAACCGGGTGTACGTGCTGGCGGCCTCCGCGGATGGCGACCAGAAAGTCGTATTCCGCGTTGGCGGGAAGGCCGTCGATGCGATGATCCAAGACTGGGGCGGTTTCATCGGCCAATGGGACGACCGCATCTGGAAGAGCAAGGAAGTGCCCATCCCAGCGCGGGCCGGCGCTCCGGCACGGACACGGACCGACCCGTACGGCGAAATGGTGGGTCTGAAGCCGGGCTTCATCAAGCGCGCCGACGTCGCCTGGTTCGCCTCGCATTGCCACACGGCCGGTGGCGCCAACGAACCCTACGCCTATTCGTATTTGTTTGCGTACCCGCTGGATGTGCCGGCCGGCGCCACCACCCTGACCTTGCCGGACAACGAGAAGATCCGCATCTTGGCCATTTCGGTGGCCCAGGAAGGCGCGACGGCGAAGCCGGCTCAACCGCTCTACGACACGCTGGAGCGGTGACATCTGTCAGGGACGCGCCCCGGAGGGTCCTACTGTAGTGCGGCGTAAGAAATGCGCCTTATCCACTCCCGACAGATCGTCGCGCTTGATCCGTGGAGCGACCTTTTAGGTTGCCACGTCGGCGTCCGCGCCGACGTTATTCGGGGTGTACTGGTCCCCAAAATTGAGACACGGGGCATACCGACACTTTGCCATTGAAAGGAGAATGGAAAATGGCAAAGCGAGCGCAGTATAGCCTGGATTTTAAGCGGCGGGCGGTCGCCCGCATGC
>JBAWDI010000233.1:0-1666 GCA_049590695.1 Bryobacteraceae bacterium | reverse complement strand
AAGTGAAAGTGCAGGCCGGTGACCAGGTCCGCGAAGGCCAATTGCTGGTTATCCTCGATGCACGCGACCTGGACGTGAGTTCGCGCCGCGCCGAAGCCGCCCGCGAGGAAGTTCGGAGTGCCGTGCCCGAGGCCGATGGCGCTATTGCGGCTGCCAAGGCCAATCTCGACCTGGCGCAAGTAACGTTTGGGCGTATGCGGGATCTCTTTCAAGAGAAGTCGATCTCGAACCAGGAGTTTGATGAGGCCTCGGCCAGGCTCAAGGCCGCGCAGGCAGGCTACGACATGGCACAGGCGCGACGCGTCCAAATGAACGCGACGCTCGCGCGAGTGGATCAGGAAGTTCGTTCCACCGAAGTGACGCGCAGCTATGCGGAGGTTCTGGCGCCTTTCGCTGGCATTGTCGTCTCCAAAGGGGTTGAACCCGGCAGTCTGGCCGTTCCGGGTGCGCCTCTGCTAACCATCGAACGCGAGGGAGCTTACCGCTTCGAAGCGTCGGTGGAAGAGGACCATTTGGCATTCGTTCGGGTCGGCCAGCCGGTGTCGGTCAACTTGGACACCATCGATCGCACGTTGGATGCGCTTGTCTCCGAGATCGTCCCCGCCGTGGATGCCGCCTCGCGGACTTACATTGTCAAGATCGATCTACCCATGCTGCCGGCAATTCGCTCGGGCGTCTTCGGGCGCGCGGCGTTCCAAACGGCGAGCCGCTCTTTGTTGGCGATTCCGGCGGGAGCCGTCCTCGATCGGGGGCAGTTGCAGTCGGTCCTGGTGGCGGACTCTGGCGTTGCCCACACGCGGCTGATTACCGCCGGTCAGAGACTCAAGGACCGCGTCGAAGTGCTTTCGGGCCTCAGTGCCGGCGAGAGCGTGATCTTTCCGGTTCCGCAGGGTCTCGCGGATGGAGCCCGCGTTGAGGTCCGCCCGTGAAGGTAAAACGTGCACTTGGACCCGCTGGAAAGTTCGCCCAGGCTTGGATTGGCTCGAAGCTGACGCCGCTGGTGATCGCCGGCTCGCTGTTATTGGGGGCTTTCGCGGTGTGGAAGCTGCCGCGCGAAGAAGAGCCGCAGATTATCGTTCCGATGGTGGACGTCTTCGTCCAGATGCCCGGCGCGTCGCCGCATGAAGTCGAAGAGCGCGTCACCAAGCCGATGGAAAAACTGCTGTGGGAGATCCCTGGCGTGGAGTACATTTACTCGACCTCCAGCCCGGGCGTGTCCCTGGCGATCGTTCGCTTCCTTGTCGGACAGGACGAAGAGAAGGCCATTGTGCGGCTGAACCAGAAGCTCAACGCCAATCTGGACCTGATCCCGCCCGGCGCGTCTCTTCCGTTGGTGAAGCCTCGCTCCATCGACGACGTACCCATTCTGGCGCTCACATTCTGGAGCAAGCGCTACGGTGATTTCGAGCTGCGGCGCATCGCGGCGCAAGTGGATGACACGATCAAGCAGACGCCGGATGTCTCGGCCGTCGCACTGATCGGCGGCGAGCGCCGCGAGATTCGCATCACTCTTGACGCGCTGCGTCTTGGCGCCTACAATGTCTCACCGTTGCAGGTGGTGGGGGCGCTGGGTCTTTCCAACCGCAGGACGCGGTCGGGTGAATTTGCGAGTGGCAACCAGCGATATCTCCTGGAGACAGGCCAGTTCCTGCGCTCTGCCGAGGAT
>JBAWDI010000232.1:0-4138 GCA_049590695.1 Bryobacteraceae bacterium | reverse complement strand
GGCTGGACGGGCGCAAGAGCTTTCTGTGGGCCGGCGAATCGGCTGCGCGCGCGCGCCGGATCAGGCAGGGCGAGATCGTGGTGGAGCCGGCCACGGGGGCGGTTGAAACGCCGGTGCCCAGCGGGTTGGTGCATGACTGGGTGGGCGCCGTGTTCATCCCCGGCGCGACGCTGGAGAAGACGCTGGCGGCAGGCCAGGATTACAACCGCCACAAGGACATCTACCGGCCCGAGGTGATGGACTCTCGAACGCTGGCCCACACGGGCAACGATTTTCGCGTCTACCTGCGGCTGCTGAAAAAGAAAGTGGTCACGGTGGTGCTCGATACGGAGCACGAAGCGCACTATGATCGGGTGGACGGGACGCGATGGCGCAGCCGTTCCCGCAGCACGAAAATCGCCGAGGTGAAGAACGCCGGCCAGCGCAATGAGCGCACGCTGCCGCCGGGAACGGGAGCGGGATACCTGTGGAGGCTGAACTCCTACTGGCGCTACGAAGAGCGCGACGGCGGGATGTGGGTGGAATGCGAGGCCATCTCGCTCACGCGCGATGTGCCCACGGGGCTGGGCTGGCTGATCGACCCGATCATTCGAAGCCTGCCGAGGGAAAGCCTCGAAAGCACGCTGCGGGAGACGCGGGCGGCGCTGGGGAGGTGAGCGGCAGAGAATCCGTTGGCAGGCGAAAGCGCCCAATGCCACTTAAACAAGCCTGGTGTGGTGCGACGCAAGAAATGCGCCTGCGCTCGATCCGTGGAGCGACCTTTCAGGTCGCCACGTCGGCGTCCGCGCCGACGTTCTTCGGGGAATGCCGGTAGTAATACCGGCATGGCAGGCGAAACGCCTGCTCCACGGTGCGCCGCGGACCGCCCCACGATTAATTCTGAACACCGCAGCGGCTTATTTAGGTGGCATTGGGCGAAAGCGCCTGCCCCACAAAGGTGGGACAGACGGACCCCGGGGGGTACCCCGTCTGTCAACCCGGCGATTTCTCCTGCTCTTCCACCAGGTGCCAGAGGCCGCGGCCGCACATGTTCCGGCACTCGGGGAAGGGTTGGCCCGCGGTGAACGCTTCGGGCAACTTGCAAACGGTGCACCAGTAGATGCCGGTGACGGGCACGGTGGCGCCGGGACGATAGTTCATTTACTGCCTCCGTCTTGATTGAGAATCCAGTCGGCCAGTTCTTCCATGCGATCCACCAGCAGGTCCGGGGCGGGATCGGCCAGCGTTTCGGGCTGGAACCCGTAGGTGACGCCACAGCACGGAATGCCGGCGTTGCGCGCGGTTTGAACGTCCACGGAACTGTCGCCGATCATGAGCGTGCGGTCGCGGGCGATACCGGTCTCTTTCCGAAGAGCTTCCACGCCGATGGGGTGGGGCTTCTTGAAGTCGAAACTATTGCCGCCGTAGACCTGGAAGAAGTAGTCGTGGATGCCCAAGCCATCGACGATCAACTGGCTGATGCGAACCGGCTTGTTGGTGAGCACGGCCATGCGCTTGCCGGCTTCATGCAAGCGCTCGAGCGATTCCTTGACGCCGGGGTAGAGGGTGGTGAAATCCAGGTAGTGCTCGCGGTAGTACTCGAGAAAAAACTCGAGAGCTTCCTCGACCTCCGCTTCGGCGGCCTGGCCACCGAGCGCGAGGCGGATCAACGACGGCGCGCCGTGGCCCACATAAGAGTAGACCCGCTCATTCTGGAGGGGCGCCATAGCCATGTGGCGGAGGGTGGCGTTGACGGCCTGGGCCAGGTCCAGTTTGGTATCGACCAGGGTGCCGTCGAGATCGAAAATCAGGAGGTCCATTTCTACGCGGCGCCCGTCTTCAGCTTTCGCAGACGGCCTTCGCGGGCTATGGGTTTGCGGCGGGCGCGAACGCGGCGCTCGCCCAGGCCGTACTCCACCATTTTCCTCTGCAGCGTGTTGCGATGGATGCCGAGCAGCTTGCTGGCGGCCGACTGGTTGCCCCGGTTGCGCTCGAGGGCGCGCTGGATCATGCCCCTTTCCAGGACCTCGATGGCCTCATGCAGCGGGATGTTTCCGCCGAGAAAATGTTCCACCAACCCCTCGAATTTTTCTTTCATTTTTTTCGAATCCCCTCTTCGAGCGCCTTCCCCCAGGCCGATCTGAGCTGGTCATACGTTTTCCGAAAGCCGTCCTTCAACTCGTGCGGCGCCATGGCGGCGAACGCGCGCGCGGCGTCCACCACATAGGGAGCCGTGCGCGAATTCACCACGGAAGAGGGCGGCTTATCCGCCGCGGAAAACGCCATGATGGCCATAACCAGTGCCACCGTAATCAAAAGCCCACGCAACGCTCCGAAAACCGCGCCGAGCAGGTGATCGAAAATCGAAAGCCCTGTCACCTTCAAAAACTTTCCGATTGCGTAGCTCACCAGGTGCCCCAGCAGCAGCACGCCGCAAAACACCAGCAGGAAGCCCGCGAAGTTCGCCAACGCACGGGAACTGAGGTAGGGCAACAGGAACGCGCCTGCCGCTCCATAGAACCAGATGCCCAGCAGGATCGCCAACACCGCCGAGGCCAGGCCGACGACCTCGCGCGTGAGGCCCTTGCGAAAACTCAGGGCCGCCGACACCGCGAGAACGGCCAACACCACTACGTCCAGCCAGTTCATAGCTCGCGACCAGTGAGCGCGCGATAGGCCTGGCGGTATTTCTCGCTGGTTTTGGCGGCTACTTCCTGGGGCAGCGCCGGCGCGGGCGGCTGCTTGTTCCAGCGAATCGACTCCAGGTAATCGCGCACGAATTGTTTGTCGTAGGAGGACTGCGGCCCGCCGGGCCGGTAGGAGTCGGCGGGCCAGAAACGCGAAGAATCGGGCGTGAGCACTTCATCGCCCAGCACCAGTTGTTCGCCCACGAAACCGAATTCGAATTTGGTATCGGCGATGATGACGCCCTTAGTCTCCGCGTAGCGCGCGGCGCGGGTGTAGACGGCCAGCGTGAGATCGCGCAGGCGCCCGGCAAGCTCCGCGCCCACCAGGGAGCACACGCGGGCGAACGGCACGTTCTCATCGTGACCGGTCTGGGCCTTGGTGGCGGGCGTGAAGATGGGCTCGGGGAGCTTGTCGCTTTCGCGCAGACCGGCGGGCAGCTTGATGCCGCACACCGTGCCGTGCTCGCGGTATTCCTTCCAACCAGAGCCAGAGAGGTAGCCGCGCGCGACGCACTCGACCTCAATCATACGGGCGCGCTGGACGAGCATGGAGCGGCCTTCGAGCTGGTGGCGAAATCGAGGAAGCGGGTCCGGATAGTCCGCGACTTGCGCGGTGAGGAAGTGGTTGGGAGTGAGGTCGCGCAGGAAATCGAACCAGAAGATGGAAAGCTGGGTCAGGACCTTGCCCTTGTCGGGGATGCCGGTGCCCAGGATGTAGTCGAAAGCGGAAATGCGGTCGGTGGCGACGATGAGCAGCCGGCCGTCGATCTGGTAGACGTCGCGGACCTTGCCGCGAGCGTAGCGCTGGACGCCGGCGAGATCGGTTTCCAGGATGATTGGGTTTCCGGTGGAGTTCACGCTGCCTTCAGGTTTCAATCGGGGGAGTAAACCAAATGATACCCCGGATGGCGGCAATGTCAATGCGGAATTATTCGGCGATGGGGGGCAGCCAGGAAAAACAAAGGGCAAGCTAAAGCATGCCCTACCTTGTAAAATCGGGAGATGACGGACGCGGACCTGGTGGGGCACATTGCGCGGTTGCCGCACAGGCGGGGCAATTTCAAGCAGTTGATTCGCGAATTGGGAGCCAAGGGCGCCCAACGCGGGGAGGTGGAGACGGCGCTGGCGCGGCTGGCGGCGCGGGGCGACCTGATTGAACTGCGCTCCGGTCATTACGCCGTCGCCGCCGGCAGCCGCGAATTCGCGGTGGGACGGCTCAACATGCACCGGGACGGCTACGGATTCCTGATTTGCGACCGGCCGATCGAAGGCATAGCGGGGGACATTTTCATTCCGCGCGAATCGGCGAAAGCGGCCATGCACGGCGACCGGGTGGTGGTGCGCATCGCGCGCATCGAAGCGGACGGGCGCGCGGATGGCGAGATTGCGAAGGTGCTCAAGCGCGCTTATGCCACGGTGGTGGGCGAATTCCGGATCGGGCGCCGCGGGCAGTACGTGGTCCCGCACGACGA
>JBAWDI010000231.1:0-6231 GCA_049590695.1 Bryobacteraceae bacterium | reverse complement strand
GTCACGGACCCCGCCACGGGCCAGTTCGGGTTGACCATACCGATCGACAGCGTCGAGACCATGAACGTCTACCAGACGCCCTATCTCTCGGAGTACGGAAGGTTTACGGCGGGCCTGGTGTCGGTGGAAACGCGCCGCG
Organism: Bryobacteraceae bacterium; assembly: GCA_049590695.1. Lineage (GTDB taxonomy): Bacteria > Acidobacteriota > Terriglobia > Bryobacterales > Bryobacteraceae > Fen-178. The sequence goes on along the minus strand of JBAWDI010000231.1, from coordinate 6,092 downwards.
GCGGCGACAAGTGGAAATGGGAATTGAACGACCCGTTCCCGGACTTCCGCATTCGCAGCTACCACATGCGAGGTGTCAAGGACGCCACGCCGCGGCTCAATTTCGAAGGGCCTATCATCCCGCACAGGCTGTACCTGTCAGAAGGCTTCGAATATGAAACCCGCAAGATCGAAGTCTATACTCTGCCCTTTCCCGACAACCAGAAACTGGAGCAAGGAATCAACTCCTTCACGCAGTTCGACTGGATCGTCTCCGACAAACACCTGGTCACCGCGACCGTTCACGTGGCCCCGCAGCGCTTGGGTCACGTGAACATGGACTACTTCAACCCGCTACCGACCACGCCCGACGCCAGCACGCACAGCTCTACCGGGACCGTAGCCGACCGGCTGACCCTCTTCGGCGGCCTGCTCGAGAGCACCTTCTCCGCCATGCGTTCCGATGTCGGGGTCTGGGCGGAAGGCGACCAGGACCTGACCATCACTCCCATGGGCAATCGCGGGAGCTACTTCGCCAATAAGACCCGCGACGCATCGCGGTCGAGCGGGGGGTCCAGCTACTCCTTTGCTTCCCTCTCCGGATGGGGCGCGCACAACCTGAAGATCGGGTCCTATATCGCGGGCAGCTCGGAGAACGGCCAACTGGACGAGCGCCCGGTAGACATCCTGGGCGCGATGCAACAGCGGATCGAACGCATCGACTTCCCCAGGAGCCACTCGTTTCAGATCTCGGATATCGAGTACTCCTTTTACGGACAGGACCATTGGGTGGTTTCGTCGCGGCTGGCCCTGGATCTCGGCGTGCGCACCGACTCGCAGGACGTGTCGGAATCGTTCCGCGTGGCGCCGCGGGCGGGCATCGCGTGGAGCCCGTTTGCCCATGCAGGCACCCTGGTCCAGGCCGGATACGGGTTGTTTTTCGACCGCGTCCCCCTGAACGTCTACTGCTTCAATAAATACCCCGACCAGGACATCACCATGTACGGCGCCGACGGCCAAGTCTCGGCCGGGCCATTTCTCTATCTGAATACCCTGGGGCAGGTGAAGGTCAAGCATCCATTCGTTTTCCAGAGCCCCCAGGACGGTAATTTCTCGCCCGAGAGCGCCATCTGGAGTCTGCAAGTCGAGCAGCCCCTGACGCCATTCCTGAAGCTTCGCGTGGGGTATCTGCAAAACTACTCCCAAGGCCTGGTCATCTTGAATTCCGTGGCTCCGGACCCCGGCACCAACACCGGCGCCTATCTGCTCTCGGGAGTGGGGCAGTCCCGCTATCGCCAACTCGAGGTCACCGCGCGCATGCGGCTGAAGGGCCAGGGGCGGCAGTTGTTCTTTTCTTATGTCCACAGCCGCGCCCGAGGCGATTTGAACGACTTCAGCAACTATTTGGGCACTTTCCCCATTCCCATCATCCGCGGCAACCAGTTCGGCAATCTGCCGGCCGATCTGCCCAATCGCCTTCTGGCTTGGGGTATGGTGCCACTGCCGTGGAAATTCCGAATCGCTCCCGTGGTCGAGTATCGCAGTGGATTCCCGTACTTCGCGACCGATGCGGCCCAGAACTACGTCGGAGTTCCCAACCAGTCCCGGTTCCCGAACTTCTTCTCGCTGGATTCCCGTGTTTCGAAGGACTTTAAGGTCACGCCGAGATACTCGGTTCGACTTTCGGTGAGCAGCTTCAACCTGACCAACCACTTCAATCCGGAGGCCGTCCACCCAAACGTCGCCGACCCGGCGTTCGGCTACTTCTTCGGCCATCGCGGGCGTCGTTTCACGGCCGATTTCGACGTCCTGTTTTAGAATCGCCGTGCCGCAGCCTGAGAGGCTGTGCCACGTCGTCTGACGTGTTGCGTTTTTCAACAATCGATGGGGCGGCCTTGGCGGAATTCGGTGTCCACTGTCCGAAAAAAATGAACTTTTGGCCGGAGGGCGATAACCTTCGGCGCTCGTTCAGCGTCTTCACCGTTGAAGCAACACCAAGAGTTGTAACGGGGCCCACTGGGCTGGAAGGAAAAAAATGCAATCTCTCTCAAGCAGCGCCCCCGCTCCTGGCTCTGGCGGCGAGCCACAGGGTATCCCACCCTTGCCTGTCCCCGGTCCGGCGGTCGTGCCGCCCAAACAGCCGGTGAAACGGCGGGTTGCCATATGGGGGATTCTCCTGGTGGTAGCCATACTAGGTGGAGGCGTCGCCCTCTATCTAAACAGCCAATCCGGCCAGAAGGCTCTGGGAAAAGGGGGGCCGCCGGCGGCGGTCGTGCCGGTGGTAGCGGTCTCGCTCGGCGATCTTAACGCTACTGTGCGCGTGAGTGGCACGGTGGCCGCGCAGAACTTCGCGGCCCTGCTAGCGCCGCGCATCATGGGCAGCCGGTCCGGAATGAACCGCGGCGGCACCGACAGCAACTTCAGCCTCGGTAGCGCCGGGAGCGGCAGCGGTGGTGTGGGCGGCGGCGGTCCCATGAACGATTTCAGCCTGGTGCTGATGAAGCTCGCCGATGCTGGCCGACACGTGAAAACCGGGGACGTGGTGGGCCAGTTCGATCCGCAGATGCAGCAGCAGCGGCTGGACGACTATAGAGACTCCGTGATCCAGACGCAGAACTCGGTCCGCAAGATGATCGCCAACCTGGCAACCATCAGAGAGTCGCACGATCAGAACGTGCTGACCGCCAAGGCCAACTGGGACAAAGCGGTTCTGGACATGCAGACGGCGCCCATCCGGTCCGCCATTCAGGCGGAGGAGTACAAGCTGGCGGCGGAGCAGGCCGAGGCTACTTATAAGGAACTGGTGCACGAGGCGTCCCTGGTGATCGAGCAGCAGGCGGCGCAGATCCGGGTTCAGCAACTGAACCTGGACCAAGCCGCCATCGAGCTCAAACGGGCCGAGATGAACGTCCAGAGGATGACCGTCAAGAGCCCCATGGACGGCATCGTGGTGATGCAGAGCATCGTGCGCAATGGCGAGTTTGGGCAGATTCAGGAAGGCGACCAGGTTTTCGCCGGCCAGCCTTTCATGCAGATTGTGGACCCGACTTCCATGGTGCTGGACGCCACGGTGAACCAGGTGGATGCCGAGAAGCTCCGGCTGGGGATGAAATGCAATATCCGCTTGGATGCCTATCCCGATATCCAGATGCCGGGCACGCTCATCGGCATCGGCGCACTCTCCAAAACCAGCACCTTCCGCGCCAGCTACGTGGGAGAGATCCCCATACGGCTCAAAATCGAGCGGAGCGACCCACGCGTCATCCCGGATCTCACGGGAAGCGCGGGGATCGTGCTGAATTCCCAGAGAGACACGCTGCTGGCGCCGCGCGAAGCGGTTTTTGAGGAGAATGGCAGTCCGTTCGTTTTCCTGCAAGGCCCCGAGGGCTGGATTCGAAAACCGGTGGAACTGGGCCTGGAGAACTTCACCACCGTGGCGATCCAGTCCGGTGTGAAGAAAGGGGACGTGATCGCGACCCAACGGCCCATGTAGCCTCGAGAAGCGATACCCGTCGAGAGCAAATACTATGGCATCGAAAGATCTGAGACCCAAGCAGCGTCTGGGGCGGTCGCATCCGACGAGGGTGAAAATCATCACCTGGATCCTCGGGCTGGCGGTAGGCGGCGGTGGCCTGTATGCGGCCTATCGCTACACGGGGACGACCGAGGTGGAGGTCGCGGTGGCGCGCGTGAGACGCGCGGATTTCATCATCAGCGTGCGGACGCGCGGCACCGTCCAGAGCGCCCATTCGTTCATCCTCACGGCTCCGCACGTGCCGGGCCTGCGCATTGTCCATCTGGCGGACAACGGAAGGCCGGTCAAGAAAGGCGACGTCGTCGTGGAATTCGACGCCATTCAGCAGGAGCAGAATGTCATTGCGCGGACCACTGCCGTGCGTGCCGCCGACGGCGACATCGAGCAACTCAAGGCCACCCAGGTGATGAACAACGAAGCGGACGCCATGAACAAGATGCAGGCCGAGTACGGCGTGGAGAGCGCCCGGCTGGACGCCAGCAAGGCCGAGGTGCTCTCGGTGGTGGATGGCGCCAAGAACCGCATTCAGGTGGGCGTCATGGAAGGTTCGTTGCAGCAGGTCAAGTCCACTATGAATGCGCATGATGTGGGGAATCAATCGGACCTCGCCCGGGACACCCAGCGCAAGAACAAGGCCGTCGCGGATCTCGACCTGGCCGCCAGCTACCTGACTATGATGCAGCTTCGCGCGCCAGCCGACGGCATTGTGAACATACTTCCGAATTTTCGTTCGCAAGGCACCTTCGGCCGGACGCCGCCGCCGTTCAAGGAAGGCGACAATGTGTGGACCGGAGCGGCCATTGCCGAGATCCCGGAGCTCTCCGAGATGTACGTGGATCTCAGTCTGGAAGAGGTGGACCGCGGCAAGCTCCAGCTCGGCCAGGCTGTGCGGGTGCGTGTGGACGCCATTCCGGACAAGGAATTCGCGGCTGAAATCACCTGGATCAGCCCCATCGCCGCGCTGATCTACAAGGGAGGCTCCACGCCGGAGAAGACTTTCCCGGCGCACGCCACCCTGAAGAAGCTGGACGACCGTCTGCGGCCGGGCATGAGCAGCAGCGCGGAGATCATTGTCGAGCGGCAGGCGAATCAACTGCTCATTCCGATTCGCGCCAGCTTCGACCGGAACGGCAAGCCCGCGACTTACGTCGAGATCGGCAAGCAGTTCATGGTACGGCCCATCCAGGTGGGCCGTCGCAACGATGAAGACATCATCGTGACGGGCGGCCTGAAGGAAGGCGAAACGGTGACGCTGGAAAGCCCGGCAGAGGCGGCCAAGAGGGCGAAAAAGAAGCTGTAAACGCGCGGAGGAGCGCTCTGGTTCGCGGAGCGTTTCCACGGCGGGAATGGTTCTACATGTTTAAGAAGGTAATCATTCGATTATTCGGGCTGGCGATCCTGGTGGGCCTGGGATATGGCGGCTACCGGTTCTTCCAACAACTGCCCGAACGGCAGGAACAGATCGCGACCGCCAGAGTGCAGCGCAGCGACGTGGTCATCCGCGCTTTCACGCGCGGTGAACTGCACGCCGTGCGGTCGGCCACGCTGCTGGCGCCCAACCTCAACGGTACGGTTCAGATCACGGAGCTGGCTCCCACGGGAGCGTTCGCCCGTGAGAAGGACCTCATCGTCGAGTACGACGATTCGGAGCGTCAGGCAGCGCTGGAAGAGGCGCGGCTGGGGGTGCAACTGGTGGACGAGCAGATCAAAGGGGTTAAAGCCAGCCAGGCGATCCAGGCGAGCGAGGATGCGGTGACCCTGCTGACCGCGCGGTACGCCATCCAGACGGCGCAACTGAACGTGCAACAGAACCCGATCCTGGACGCCATTGACGCCAAGAAGAACATCCTGGCGCTCGATGAGGCCAAGCGCGCGCTGACACAACTGGAAGTCGACGCCAAGTCGCGGCAGGACCAGTTCGCTTCGCAGCTCGCGGTCTACCAGGAGCAGCGCAACCGCAGCCTGCTGACGGTGACGCAGGAATTGGGCCGCATCGCGCAAACCAAGTCCCTGTCGCCGATCACCGGGTTAGTGGCCATCCGGCAGAACCGCGCCGGGAACTTCAACTTCGGCCAGGAGATGCCCGACATTCGGGAAGGCGACACGCTCCAGCCGGGCATGCCGGTGGCGGACGTGCTGGACCTTTCCGAAGTGGAAGTATGGGCCAAGGTGGGCGAACTCGACCGCGCCAACCTGAAGGAAGGCCAGGATGCGCTGTTGCAGCTCGACGCCGTTCCGGACAAGCAGTTCCACGGCAAGATCAAGAGCATGAGCGGCACCGCGACCTCGGACGTGTTCTCGGGCGATCCCTCCAAAAAGTTCGACGTGGTATTTTCGGTGGACATGCGGCAACTGCTGGCGGGACTCGGGATGAAGCCAGCCGACGTTGATCGGACGATGGCGACGTCCGCGGAAAACGCCAAGAAAAACCTGGGGGGCCCCGCCGGCGGCTCGATCTTCACCGCCGGACCGATGGACCTGGGTGGGTTGCCGGGCGGGATGCCGGGCGGCATGCCGGGGGCGGAGGCCAACCAGGATCAAGGCGGCGGGCAGGGACGCGGCGGGGTGCCCTCTGGGCC
>JBAWDI010000230.1:0-2276 GCA_049590695.1 Bryobacteraceae bacterium | reverse complement strand
GAAAAGCAAAGGGCAGGCATGGGACAATGTACCGGATTCCCGCGTCGTCGGCGGCGAGCGTATATCCGGCAAACAAGGCGGCCGGCGGAAGCAAAAGGAAAAGTTTCCGCAGAACCGCGATGGTCTTGCTCCGCACCAGCACCACCAGCCCCAGAGCGGCCAGCAGAATACCCGCCAGCGGCTCCTTCAAGAGGTAAGCGACGGCAAAGTAGCTGAGGAACCGGTGCTGCAATTGACCAGCCATGAACGCCAGGTAGTCCGGACTGTGATCGGCGTTGACACGCCGCAAGCCGGCCACATAGAGAAGCGGGTCGCTCGAGAAGAAGTAAAGAGCTTGAATGACCAGCGCCGCCACCAGGCACATAGCCAGAAACGCGCCGGCGGCTACCGCGAATTTCCGTAGCTGCCAGGGGCGCCGCGGAGCCGGCTCCGGCGCGCGCTCCGCCCTTTTCGCGCGGCCACTCGCCCCATGGCCTTTCCTATTCTTCTTGCCGCTGCCGGAGGGCGAACGACTGTCGGGTTCACGCCCCGGACCCGGTTCGGGAAGCCAGCGGACGGCAGCCAGCAGCAGCACCGCGCCGACCGGCAACAGGATGATCGCCGAAAACTTCGTTCCCAGCACCGCGCCCAGCGCCAGACCGCACAGCACGAGGCGCTTCCACCCCGGATGCCGCACATAGCTCCACAGCACCCACAAGAACAGCACCGTGAAAGCCGCTAAGCCGGCATCCGTGGTGACCAGGTATGAGTGCGCCAGCACGGTGGGGTCCAGCGCATACAGAAACAGCGCGCCCAGGGCCGCCGCCGGGCCTACCATTTCCCGCCCCCAGGCGTAGAGCAGAATCCCCAGCAGAGCCGCGAGCAGTATAAAAGGAAGCCTCGCCCAGAACATCACCTTGTCCGGCCCGTTGGCGGCGATGATGGCATTCCCAACGGGCCATTCCAGCCCGGGCTGGCTGCCCTGGATCAACCGCCGCGCGTCGGCGCTCGCCGGCCAGCGGACGCCCGCCAGCAGCAGCGAGAGCCCGCTCATCTCTTTGAGCAGAGGCGGATGCTGTGGGTTGGCGGTAAACTCGCCGGTTTCGACGTAGGAAAGCCCGGCGGCGATGTGCGCCGGCTCGTCGAACACGGGACTTTTGATCCGGCTGGCGAAGAAACTCTGGAGCAGAAATGCGGCGATCAGCACGCCGGCCAATAGCCAATGGCTCCACGGCGCGCGATTGGCTGGAAACATCAAGCCAAATCGTAGCACGCCCACGAGCCTTGCTATCCTGGTCCGTGAATGAAGGAGACTCGCAAGCCGCGGCGAGTGCACCGGGCCTCGCAGCCCGCCGCGCGGAAAAACTCCTCTGTTGAGACAGCGCATCCGGCCTGGCGCCGGCACGCGTGGCGCATGTTGGCACTCTGGGCACTGGTTCTGGCGGCGTATTCCAATTCCTTCCAGGCGGGCCTGGTGTTCGACAGTGCCATGGCGATTACGCGGGATGCACGCATCCAGGCGGTGACGCCGCACAACCTTTGGCTCATTCTCACCGAAGAGTATTGGCACGGCAGCACCACCTCCGGTTTGTATCGCCCCCTCACTACCTTCTCTTACCTGGTGAATTACGCCGTCTTCGGCAATGGGAAGCGTCCGGCCGGCTATCATTGGGTGAATCTTGCCCTGCACGCGGTGAATGTTTCGCTCGTGTACCTGCTGGGCCTGTTGGTGTTTGAGGCCGCGCCGGTGCCGGCCTTTGCCCTGGCCGCGCTCTGGGGAGTGCATCCGCTGCTCACCGAATCCGTCACCAACGTTGTGGGCCGCGCCGACCTGCTGGCCGCCTTCGGCGTGCTGGCAGGCTTGCTGTGTTACGTGAAAAGCGCCACCGCCTCCGGGCGGCGCAAGCTGTTCTGGATAGCGGCCATGGCGGCGGCTCAGGCGGTGGGGATCTTTTCCAAGGAGAATGCCGTCGTCCTGCCCGGAATCATGCTGCTATACGACCTGACGTGGCGAAAGCGCACGGCGTGGCGCGGGCGCGCGCTGGCCTACGCCGCCCTGGTGCTGCCGTTGGCCGCGTTTTTCTGTTTGCGCGCCGCATTCCCGATGCATATTCTGGCTCGCTTCGGCGACAATCCCCTGATGAGCGCCGGTTTCTGGACGGCGCGGCTGACGGCTATCAAGGTAATCGGCAAGTATCTGTGGCTGTTTGTCTGGCCGGCCCGCTTGTCGGCGGATTACTCCTATAACGCAGTGCCGCTCGTTGGCTGGCAACCCGCGGATTGGGAGGACGCGAAGG
>JBAWDI010000229.1:0-2713 GCA_049590695.1 Bryobacteraceae bacterium | reverse complement strand
GACCAGCGCAGGCTCGTCGCCAACCAGCGTGAGTTTGCCGGGCTGCTCGCCGAGGGCGGCAATCAGGCGCAAGTCAAGAGCGGGCGCGGAGGCGCCCGCGATGTCGCGGATTTCGCGGCCGAGAAGAGACTCGCTGCCAATGAGCGCGCAAGTCATCGCGCGCGCCTGAGACGGCGGCGAACAATGCCGCCGATGCGGATGGCGATGCCGCTCGCGACGTAGGCGGAGGCCACCGCCAGAAGCACGGGTTGCGGCCAGTTCCAGATGCCGTAAATCAGCCCGCCCAGCAGGACGAAAAGCAGGGGGGTATAGGGCTTGTTGAGGTTGATGCCTTTGAAGCTGTAGTAGCGCCAGGTGCACACCATCAGGAAGCCCAGCAGCACCAGCAGCGCCAGCCAGACGACGGAAAGGGGCCACCAGGCGAGCGGCTGGCCGCCGAAAGCGAAAACCACGGCGCACACCATGCCGGCCGCGGCGGGGATGGGCAGGCCGACAAAGTACTTGCGGTCGGGGTGGCCGGGATTCTTGGGAATGGGGTGTTTCTGAACGTTGAAGCGCGCCAGGCGGGCGGCGCCGCACAACAGAAAAAGAAACGCGATGAAATAGCCGGCCCTGAAGAGATGGCTGCGGACGCCCTCCGCGATGGAGGTGTCGACAAACTGTACGCCCCAGGTGAAGGCCAGGACGGCGGGCGCGATGCCGAAGCTCACGACGTCGGCGAGCGAATCCATCTCGCGGCCGAAATCGCTGGTGGTATTGGTCATGCGGGCGATGCGGCCGTCCAGGCCATCCAGGAACACGGCCGCGCCAATGGCTTCGGCGGCAATGGTGAAATGCTCCGACGCGCCGGCAGCGCCGGATGCGGCCAGCATGGCGCCCCGGAAGGAACGCAGGATGGAGAGATAGCCAAGAAAGATATTACCCGCTGTGAATAGCGTGGGGAGCGCGTAAGCCACCCTCCGGGGCCGGCGGTCGGGAGAGCGCGGGTCGATCAGCCGGTCTCTAAGTCCCATGCGTTAGCCCTCCGTCGCGGCGGCGCGCGATGACGCTGGAGCCGGCCGCCACGCGCATGCCGGGCCGCACCGCGATTTCCCATTCGGGGCCGAAGAGCACGTCGACGCGCGAGCCGAACTTGATGAGGCCCACGCGTTCGCCGGTGGAAACGCGGTCGCCGGGTTTCTTATTGAAGACGATGCGGCGCGCGATCAGTCCGGCGATCTGTTTGAAAACCACGCGCGAGCCCGCGCCCTCGACGGTGACGATGTTCCGCTCGTTTTCGGTGGAACACGCTTCGCGGCTGGCCACGTGAAACCGCCCCTGGTGATACTCGACGGAAGAGATGGCGCCGCCGATCGGAGCGCGGTTGACGTGCACGTCGAAAATGTTCAAGAAGATGCTGACGCGGTTAATGGCGGGGCCTTCGGGTTTGACGGCGACCACTTTGCCATCGGCGGGTGCGACGGCCACGGGGCCGGCGGGAATGGCGCGGTTGGGGTCGCGGAAAAAATACAGGCAGTAGGCCGCCAGCAGCCACAGCGGCGCGGCGAACCAGGGCCCCGCCAGCCAGCGGACAAGGAAGCCCGCGCCGGCCAGAGCGGCCGCGTAGTAGATGCCGTCAATGACGATCACGAAGTACCTATTTTTGCATAGCCGGGTGGCGCCGGTGGCGGAACGCCCGATGCACTTGGTATTCGACTGGCGGAGAGGGGGGGATTCGAACCCCCGGTAGAGCTTATGACCCTACGACGGTTTAGCAAACCGCTGCTTTCGACCACTCAGCCACCTCTCCGGGAGATGAAATGGTCCGTAACCGCATCGTACCACAAGGAGCGGCGGATTGACGCCTTCCGGGGCGCGGACTACAATTGAAGAGCAGCACACAGATGTGCGCCCGTAGCTCAGCTGGATAGAGCGTTTGCCTCCGGAGCAAAAGGTCGGCGGTTCGAATCTGCCCGGGCGTACCAAACCGCCGGCAATGGAGCTAATCATGAGTGACGTGGACCGGCTTCATGAGATCATTGACGCCTTACCGCCGCAGCAGGTCCACGCGCTGTTGACCCTTTTGGCCCCCCCCCAGCCCATCAGTGATGAGGAGTTCGCCCGTCGGCTCGCGATGGCTCCCGAAGAAGAAGTCGACGAAGGGACCATCGCCCGCATCTTCGCCGCCGAAGCCGAACACGGAGAAATCATCTCTCACGGCGAATTGAAGCAGCGGCTGGGTTTGTGACACGGCTTCTCGTCTATAAGCCTGCCGCTCAGCGCGAACTCGCCCACATGGACCGCTCCGAGGCGATACGTGTTATTCACGCCTTGGAAGCGTTTGACGCTGACGGTCGCGGTGACATCAAGGCGTTGAAGGGTGCGCTGAAGGGCCGGTATCGCCTGCGCGTCGGCAAGTGGCGCGTCTTTTTCAGCTTCGATCAGTCTGGTAACGTCGTAGTGGCCGACGTCGACAACCGCGGCCAAGCTTACTGACTCCGCGGATTCCGCCGTCGCGACCGCTGGAATGGCGAAGTCGGGATATTCTGGGAAGGAGTGCAGACCTCATTCCCTATGCCAACCAAATCCCTCTCCGCCGGCGGCGTTTTCGTCGCGGCCTCGATGCTGTTCGCCTCGTCCGCGCCGGCCTCCGATGTGGGCAGACGCTTCCCGCCCGAAATGCGCACGTTCGTCGACGCGACGACGGGCGTGACCGTCACAGCGCTGACCACCG
>JBAWDI010000228.1:0-2725 GCA_049590695.1 Bryobacteraceae bacterium | reverse complement strand
CACGAGAACTGCGCGGCACGCCGCGGCCCGGCTTCGGCCAGGTGCGCCCGCAAAGTCTCGCCGGTCGCGATGCGCTCCATGGCTTCGCTCATGGCCGTTGCGTCCAGCGGGTCGAATTCCAGGGCGGCGCCGGCGGCGATGCTCTTAAGCGGCTCGATTGCCGAACACGCCGTGGGGATGCCCGCGGCCAGCGCCTCCAGCAGCGGCAGCCCAAACCCCTCGAACCGCGACGGGTACAAGAATGCCCACGCCCGCGCAAACAGGTCGTGCAGATCCTCGCGCGGAATCCAGCCGGGGAACTCCACCGCGTCCCGCAGGTCGAGCGAATCGCGCAATTCGTGCAACGGGCCGCTGGAAAAACCGTGCAGCCCGCACACCACCAGGCGGAATTCCGGATGGGTGCGGCGGAAGCCGGCGAAGGCACGCAGCAGGCCATCCAGGTTCTTGTGTGGATGCAGCGTCGAAACCGTGAGCAGGAACGGTTCCGGACGGCGGCGGCGCGCGATATCGAAAAAGACCGGATCGACGCCCTCGGGTGTTACCCGCACCTTGGACTCGGGAAGGCGGTAATACTCCATGAGGTCGGCGGCGGTGGCGGCGGAAACGGCCAGGAGCAGGCGCGAAACGTGCGCCGACCAGAACAGGAAGAACTGCCAGAACGGCAGGTCGAACCAGCGGAAATACTCGGGGTGGCGCTGGTGCTGAAGGTCGTGAAACACCGTGACCTGGGGACAGGGGCAGAAAAGCGGCGCGGTGAAACCGGGATTCAGCATCACGTCGAGCGAATGGCGCACGGCGGCCAGCGGCAGCGCGGCCTGCTCCCACAACATGCGCGCCGGACGCGAAACGGCCCGAACGGGCTGCGGCAGTTGGTGGAAGTTGGGCTGCCGGGGGACCAGGTCGGGACCGGTTTCGCGGTTCGTGAAAATGAAGTACTGGTTGGCGGCATCGATCCCGGCGAGACCGGCCAGCAGGCCGCGCAAGTAGATCTCGGTGCCGCCGACCCCGCCCGGAATCAGGTACAGCGCGTTGACGCCGATGCGTAGCGGCGGCATATCAATGGCCGGCGCGCAGGCGGCTTTCGGCGATGGCGAGGTCGTGGCGCGCGTCCTCCAGCGTGGGGTCGATCGCCAGCGCGCGCCGGTACTCCTGGATGGCGGCCGGCACCTGGTTGGTGTTGAGGTAGATCTTGCCCCGGTAGCTGTAAGTGTCCGGGAACTTCGGATCTAGTTTCTCAGCGGTTGCCAGAGCTTGCAACGCTTCCGGCCATCGCGATTGCTGGGCATACACCATGCCGATTTGCGTGTAGAAGTGCGCCGTAGGGTGCATCGCGGCCGCCTGTTGGAACTTGGTCAGCGCCTGGTCGAACTGGCCGAGGTGGTCGTAGGCCAGGCCCCAGTCCAGGAACAGATCCGGCGTGATTGGCCCCAGTTCCGCGGTCTTTTGAAACTCCTCGAGGGCCTGGCTGTAACGGGCCTGCTGGAAGTAGGCGAAGGCGAGTTGGAAATGCACGCGCCGCTTGTTGGGCGAGTGGCGCACGGTGTCTTCCCACAGCGAGACCGGATCGGCCCATACGGCGGCGCGGGCGCGCGTGGCGGCGGCGGCGGCCAGCGCCACCACCAGGCAGGCGGCGGCGAGCGCCCGGCGGTCCACCTTCAACCGGCTCAGCACATCCACCAGGATCAATAGCAGACCGAACATGGAAAAGTAGAGGCGGCGCTCGGCGATGGGGTCCTGGATGGGCAGAATCGAGGAGGTCGGCGACATCAGCAGCAGGAACGCGAAGTAGCCGTAACTCGCCAGCGGGAAGCGGCGGCGGTAGCGCCATGCGGCCGCGGCCAGGGCCAGGAGCGCGAGCAAGCCGAAGATGGCGCCGCGATCCAGAATCGTTCTCGAGATGGGGAAATCCCAATCGGCCGTCAGATTCACGGGCAGCACGAACATGCCGATGTACACGAACAGGGCGCGGCACTGGGTGAAGAAGTATTGATACCAGGTAAATTCCTTGATTCCGAAACCAGCGCTGCCCCCGGTGCCGGCTCCGGTGATGAGGTTCCAGAAAAAGGCCACGCCCGCGGCCGCGCCGAGAACCATGGGCAGATACAGTTTCCAGTTGCGCCGGATGCCTTGGAAGGAAAAGCCGGGGTTCCACCAGTAGTCGGTCAGAAGCAGCAGCGCGGGCAGCACCACGGCCTGCTCCTTGGATAGCAGGGCCGCGCCGAACAGCGCGATGATGGCGGCCGCCGTAGCCCACGACACGGCGGTCTGGCGGCGATACAGAAACACGGTGAACGCCGCGGCGGCCAGCAAGCCGCTGAGCGATTCCGACCTCCCCGCCAGGTAGGCGACGGACTCGACCTGTGCGGGGTGCAGCAGGAAAACCAGGGCCGCGAAGCCGGCCAGCAGATTGCCCAACGACGCCCGGGCGCCCGACCATTCGAGCAATCGCCGAACCATCCAAAAAATCAGCAGGCTGGTGAAGCAGTGAAGGATGACGTTCACGACGTGATACGAGTACGGGTCTTCCGCCGAAAGGCGCGAGTTGATCCAATAGCTGAACATGAGCACCGGACGGATCTGGCCGATCCAGGCGCGCAACGGGGCCGCGGCATTCGGCAGCGAGAAGGGAAGAGCGTTATCGTCGAACAGAAACTCGCCGTGCATGGCCGGCGCGTACGCCCAGAACACCACCACGGCCGCGCCCACCACGGCCAGAACCCAGGGC
>JBAWDI010000227.1:0-5086 GCA_049590695.1 Bryobacteraceae bacterium | reverse complement strand
GCGGCCTTCGGCAATGCCCGCAGAAACCGCCAGATGCAGTACAACGGCAATGCCAACTTCACTCTCGACAACTCCGTATGGGATGCGCAGACTTACTCCTTGAACGGTCAGCAGGTGGCGAAGCCGGCCTACGCAGCCTCGAGCGCCAGCGTCATGTTTGGCGGCCCTCTCAAGATTCCCAAGCTGCTCACCGGCAATAACGGGATGTTCACCATCAACTACCAGTTGAGGCGAAGCCGCAACGGCACCAGCCAGGTGGGCACCATGCCCACCCTGGCGGAGCGCACGGGAGATTTTTCGCAGCCTATCGCGGCCACGCCGGTGACCATCTACGATCCCCTGAGCGGCGCGCCCTTCCCCGGCAACCTGATTCCGGCCAACCGCATCAACCCCGCGGCCCTGGCTCTGGCGAACTACTATCCGCTGCCGAACGCCCCCGGTTACACGCGCAACTACTCGACCGCCATCAGGAGTTTGAGCAACTCCGACAACATCAATGCGCGCGTGATGAACATATCGGTCACCAAGAAAGACCGGCTTTCGGGCGGCTTCGGATATATGGGCAGCAACAGCACTACGCCCAACCTTTTCGGCTTCATCGACACCGGGACCAACCGCAGCATGAACGCCAATACCTCGTGGACGCATACGCTCAACACTCACTTGATCAGCAGCCTGCGCTATACCTTCAGCCGGTCCCGCAACCTCTCGACGCCATTTTTCTCGGACAAGACGAACGTGGAGGGAGCGCTCGGCATTACCGGCGCCTCCACCGCTCCCCTGAATTGGGGACCGCCCAACCTTTCGTTTACCAGCGGCATCAACGGGCTCTCCGACGGCGCCGCCACGCTCAACCGCAACCAGACCAGCGCCGTGGGTGAGAGCCTCATCTTCGTACACAACACCCACAACTTCACCTTCGGCGGCGATTTCCGGCGGCAGCAGATCAATCCTCTCTCCGACGCCAACGCCCGCGGAGCCTTCACCTTCACCGGCCTGACCACCAGCCAGGTTGTCAACGGCGTAGCGGCTTCCGGAACCGGTTCCGATTTCGCCGACTTCCTGCTGGGGCTGCCGGACACCAGCTCGTTGCAGTATGGCAATCCCGACAAGTACTTCCGCACCAACTGGTACGACGTCTACATGACCGACGACTGGCGCATAAACACCAAGTTGAGTCTCAACATGGGACTTCGCTGGGACTACGCCGCACCCATCACCGAGTTGTACAATCGCCTGGTCAACCTGGATATCGCGTCCGGCTACACGGCCATCGCGCCGGTCTTGCCCGGCCAGACCGGTAAGCTCTCCGGGACATCATATCCCTCGTCGCTGATCAACCCCGACAAACGTGGTGTTGCGCCGCGCATCGGGTTCGCGTGGCGGCCTTTCCCGAAACATTCCACGGTGGTTCGCGGGGGATACGGCATCTACTACAACACCTCGATTTACGGCGCAATCGCCAATAACATGGCGGCGCAGCCTCCGTTCGCGCAGACGTTGTCGGTGGCTTCCTCCCCCGCCAACCCGCTGACGCTGCAGAACGGTTTCGTCTTCCCGGTCAACACCGTCACCAACACCAGGGCGATCGACCCGAACTATCGCATTGGCTACGCGCAGATCTGGCAGCTCTCGCTTCAGAACGACCTGGGACATGCCCTAGTGGGGACCATCACCCTGCGCCGCACCAAGGGGACGCGGCTCGATCAGCAGTTCTTGCCGAATTCCCTTCCGCCGGGATCGAACGTCATCGCCACCGGCCCCGCGGGCTACATTTACGAGCAGTCGAACGGCAATTCCGACATGAACGCGGTGGACTTCCAGTTGCAACGGCGGTTCCGCAGCGGGATATCGGCCAACGCGACGTACAGCTTCTCGAAATCGATCGACGATGCCTCGACGCAGGGCGGCGCGGTGGTGGCGCAGAACTGGCAAGTGCTGACCGCCGAGCGCGGGCTTTCCCCGTTCGATGCGCGCCACACGCTGAACGCGCAATGGCAGTACAGCTCGGCCGTGGGCACCAGCGGCGGAACCCTGGTCAACGGCTTTAAAGGCGCTCTGCTTAAGGACTGGACGTTCCAGAACAGCATCACCCTGCGCACCGGTTCGCCCCTCACCGTCATCAGCGGCGGCAATCGCGCCACCACCACTGGAACCGGCATCACGGGCAGCGTGCGCGCGGACGCCACGGGCCTGCCGCTAACCCCCGCGACTCCCGGCGACGGCTTCAATACGCTGGCGTTCGCCGCTCCGGCCGCGGGTCTGTGGGGAGATGCCGGCCGGGACACTATCCCCGGGCCGATCGTGTTTTCCCTCAACGGTTCTCTGAGCCGCGTTTTCCGGATTGGAGAGCGGCGCAGCATCGACCTCCGCTTCGATGCCACCAATGCCCTCAACCACCCGACCATTACGGGCTGGGGCACTACCATCGGCAACTCGACGTTCGGGCTGCCAACCGCCGCCTCGGCCATGCGTAAAATGACCGCCAATCTTCGATTCAGGTTCTAAACTATGCGAGCCACTGTACTCACATTTCTCACCGCGCTGCTGCTAGCTTCGGCGCAAAATCCGCCCCGGCCGGCGGCTGCGGCCAAACCGAATGGGACCGCGCAGAATCAGCCCGCGCAGAATGCCCCGCGAGGCGGCTTCAAATTTGAAGCCACCACCCAGTTGGTGGTCGTCAACCTATCGGCCAAGGACAAGGAGGGCAACCCCATCAAAGGCCTGAAGCCGGCCGATTTCACGGTCACCGAAGACGGCAAGGCGCAGACCATTAAGGTCTTCGAATACCAGGAACTGGAAGAGACGCCGGAGGCCGCGCCCGCTCCGGCACCGGCGCCCAAGCTCAAGCCCGAGCCCGAGCCGAAGAAGGAAGCGCCCAAACCCGCTCCCGCTCCCGCTCCCGCCGTCCCGGTCAAAGCGCTGGAAGCCAACGTGGTCAAAGCGGTGATCGCCGCCCAAATCGCGCCCGCCCGGCCGGGCGAAATCAAGTATAAGGACCGCCGCCTGCTGGTGATGTTCTTCGACCTGACGGGAATGCCCATCCAGGACCAGATGCGGTCTCAGAACGCCGCCTTGAAGTTCATGCAGAGCCAGATGACACCCTCGGACCTTATGGCCATCATGACCTTCTCCACCGATCTCAAGGTGGTGGAAGACTTCACCGACGACCGCGACCTGCTGGCCAAGGACATCAAGAACCTGTCCATCGGCGAAGGCACCGACATCGCCGGCTCTACCAGCGACGACAGCTCGGCGGACACCGGCGCCGCCTACACAGCCGACGACACCGAGTTCAACATTTTCAATACCGACCGCCAACTGGCCGCGCTGGAAACAGCGGTGCGCATGCTCGGGTCGCTTTCCGAAAAGAAAGCCCTGGTATACTTCGCCAGCGGCATGGCCAAGACGGGCCTGGACAACGAGGCGCAGTTGCGCGCCACCATCAATGCGGCCATCCGCAGCAACGTGGCGTTCTATCCCATAGACGCGCGCGGCCTGGTGGCGCAAGCTCCGCTGGGCGATGCCACCAAGGGTTCGCCGGGCGGCCAGGGCATGTATTCGGGCAGCTCCTCGCGTACGGCACAAAGCAGCTTCCAGGGCCAGCAGGAGACGCTGTACACGCTGGCCGCGGACACGGGCGGCAAGGCGCTGCTCGACAACAACGACCTGGGGATGGGCATCGTGCAGGCGCAGAAGGACATCTCCAGCTACTACATCCTGGGTTACTACAGCACCAATGAAGCGTTGGACGGGCATTTCCGCCGCATCAAAATAACACTGAACCCGACGATGGCCGCCAAGCTCGGAAAACCGCTGGATTACCGCACCGGCTACTTCGCTTCCAAGGAGTTCAAGCAGTTCAACTCCTCGGACCGCGAGCGACAGCTTGCCGAGGCGCTGCTGCTGGGCGACCCCATTACGGACCTCTCCATCGCCATGGAGGTGGATTACTTCCGCCTGGGGCGCACCAGCTATTTCGTCCCCGTGGCCGTCAAAATTCCGGGAACCGATATCGAACTCGCCAAGCACGGCACGGCCGAAACCACCCGTCTCGATTTCATCGGCCAGGTGAAGGACGCCAAGGGGGCCGTGGTGGGCAACGTCCGCGACTATATCGAAGTCAAGTTGAAGGATGAAACCGCCAGCCAGTTGGCCAAACGCACGCTGCAATACGACACCGGGTTCACGCTGCCTCCTGGAGCCTACACGCTGAAGTTCCTGGCGCGCGACAACGAGACCGGCAAGATCGGGACGTTCGAAACCAAGTTCACCATTCCGGACCTGACCACCGACCAAAAGTCCCTGCCGATCAGCTCGGTGGTGCTGAGCAACCAGCGCGAGAAACTGGATTCCGCCGTCGCCAGCGCCGAAAGGGACCGCCGGCTGCTGACCGCCGACCCGCTGGTTCAGGACGGCGTGAAGCTGGTTCCCAGCGTGACGCGGGTATTCAGGAAGGACCAGGACATGTACGTCTACCTGGAGGCTTACGAGCCCGCCGCCGCGACCACCCAGCCGCTGGTGGCGACCGTGAGCTTTTATCGCGGCAAGGTGAAGGCTTTCGAGACCGCCCCGCTGCAGGTGACGGAGGGCTTGAACACCAAGTCCAAGGCGCTGCCCGTGAGGTTCAGCCTGCCGATGGCGAAGCTCCAGGCGGGGCGGTACACGTGCCAGGTGAGCGTGCTGGACCCGACGGCGCAGAAGTTCGCCTTCTGGCGGGCGCCGATGGTGCTGGTGCCGTAGGGTGACGCCGGCGGTCTTCGCCGGCGGTTCAGGGCAAGCTGAGGCATGGCCCACCAAACAACCCGATCTGTTCTGCGGTGGAGCATGCTCTGGCTTGCCGAGGCCGGCTGGAAGGCCGGAAAAACGATGAACATGGGCGGGAAACACCCCTCCGCATGCTGCCCTTCCCGGACTGGCTTCCTGGCCACCAGCGATTATAGTTCCGATCATCTCCGATGGAGCCGTTAAGGGGTTAGCGGCCGGGGGCTGGGGCGGCGGCGATTCGTCCTCCGGCGGCTGGTGTTCGGAAATGGGACTGGGTTCGTTTGGTAGTTCGGGTTCGCCAAGGATGAGAAGGTTATCC